>JAFAVL010000205.1 GCA_019242465.1 Chroococcidiopsidaceae cyanobacterium CP_BM_RX_35
GTTGGCATCCAAATGGAAGCGAGAATATCAATTCCTGTTCGCTGAGGTTTTTCTACTTTTGAATAATGAAAAGCACTGAACACTACGACTTCATCATTGTTGGTACAGGAGCCGGAGGAGGGACACTGGCGTATCGACTAGCACCGACAGGGAAAAAGATTCTCGTTTTAGAGCGAGGTGACTTTCTCCCCAGACAAAAAGCCAACTGGAATGCCCTAGAAGTTTACCAGAAGGAACGGTATTACACTCATGAACACTGGTATGACAAAAATGACAAGGCGTTTCGACCACAGACAGGCTACTGGGTAGGTGGCAATACCAAACTGTATGGTGCAGCGTTGACCCGTCTACGAGAGCGAGATTTTGAGCAGGTGATCCACAAGGGCGGCATTTCTCCCGCATGGGACCTGAAGTACTCAGACTTCGAGCCATACTACACTCAGGCAGAGCATCTATATGACGTACATGGAGAGCGAGGCAAAGACCCAACTGAACCGCCTTGCAGGGCGCCCTATCCCCATCCTCCGGTGAGTCATGAACCAGACATGCAGGTGATCGCCGATGGAATTCGTGAACTAGGCTACTACCCGTTCCATCTACCCTTAGCAATGAGGCTAAACGAGAGCGATCGCACAAAAAGTCCCTGCATTCGTTGCGATACCTTTGACGGCTATCCCTGTTTGGTACATGCCAAAGGCGATGCTGAGGTCAATGCTATGCGTCCCGCCCTTGACGCTTACCCTAACTTAACGCTAATCACGAATGCTAAAGTGCTCAAGCTGCACACCAACGCATCTGGACAAGAAGTGACTGCTGTTGAGACTGATGTTAACGGTGAGTTGCACCACTTTAGTGCCGATATTGTTGTGATCGCCTGTGGCTCTGTCAACTCTGCGGCTCTGCTGTTGCGCTCTGCCAACGACAAACATCCTAATGGGCTAGCGAACAGTTCCGATCAGGTAGGGCGCAATTACATGAAGCAACAGTTAATTGCACTCTTAGCATTGGGTCTCGATCCGAATCAGGCAACATTCCAAAAGACAATTGCCATCAACGATTTCTACTGGGGAGAACCAGATTTTCCCTACCCTATGGGGATGGTACAAAACACTGGGAATGTGCTGGCTCATATGATTCCAGCAGAAGCCCCCTCTATGTTAGCGCCCTACCTCAAGCTGGTTCCAGGCTTTGAACTACATTTGGTGGCAGAGCGATCAGTAGGATGGTGGCTCCAAACTGAAGATTTGCCAGACCCCAACAATCGCGTTCGTGTTGTCGGCGACAAGCTGTACTTGGATTACACTCCCAATAACACCGAAGCTGCCGATCGCTTACTTCATCGCTGGACATCAGTCCTAAAATCTGTGCGGCAAAAGGCAATGCACGTCATCCCCTTCGGTCTCTATCCGCGTGCTCAGAAGCATCTAGCGGAAGTAGCACATCAATGTGGTTCTTGCCGTTTTGGCAGAGATCCAAAAACCTCGGTACTAGATCTTAACTGCCGCACTCACGATGTGGATAACCTTTACGTCGTTGACAGCAGCTTTTTCCCCTCTAACTGTGGCGTTAACCCAACCCTAACAATCATGGCAAATGCCTTGCGTGTTGGTGAACATCTGGCTAAACGCTCGAAATGAGCTAACAAAGAAGGTAGAAGTTGATTTTTTTTGCCTTCTGCCTTCTTTGATGGGTTCACGCTCTAGCCTTACTTGAAGCGGCAGGGTTGCTCCTTGGTCGGGCTCTCCTCAAATTGCACTATCATTAGAACAGCTGGCGCATCGCCTACTTTTCCAGAAAGATGACCCTTATTGCCTTGCGCATCCGCCTTAGTGCCTTGGTCTTCTCCAAATGAGATCTCGCCGGGACCCATCTCTACTCGCTGTCCGTCCATCGTCTCCACAAACCAGCGACCCGACAACGGGATGATCCATTGGGGCTTCGGGTTCTCATGCCAGCTTCCTATCCAGCCTACGGGCATCACAGTAAAGGTAACAGTGGCACCAACCTGCTGCATCTTATCTAGCCACTGGGGGGAGGCAGGTGGTGATATGCTCTTGAAAGTAAAGTCATGGATTTGGCAACGGGACTGGTGACTCACGCCGTCCTGGTCGGTCCAGACATGCCAGTAGTCAATTGTCGGCGGTGTAGGATTCTCCTGAGATTCGCTTGATTGAGATGCCGTACGTTTTTGCGATTCTGTATCCTGCATAAGTTACTCTCCTTGGTTGTACAGCTCAACATTCCGTGCCTTGGCAGCTCCTTAGCTTATGTTGAGCAAGCTTAATGTGTCTTTTAATCCTTGCTTCTCGATGACTTCTTAAGAGACACTGAGTCACTAGAAAATGTTTAGTTTCTATTTGCTCCAAAGCTCATAAGAGTGCCGCGATTCAATTTACAAATCAGCCTAATTGCTATTTGGGAGACTAGAAACCTACCCTAGGGATTAGATTAATGAGAAGTTTACTTGTCGTTACCAAAACATTAAGCTAATATAGCTGCAAAACGGCATTTAGAAACGATTTCTCAACAAAATATTAGACTTGCTTGTATGTTCTAGTTTAATATTTTTACCAAGACAAAGCAACATCAATCAGGCGATCACACATATTATGCTTTCATAATTTTTAAGTAACTCAGCTAACATCAAATGAGATTTTTCAACAAGTGAGACAAGAACTAAAACCACTATAGCTTAAAAACAGAATAGCTTTAGCTCTCTAATAGTTAAATGATAGAGTCTAAAATTCATAAAACAATGAAATTAACGTGAAATTAGGATATTCAACTAGACAGGAATAGTTGTTATTTCATTAGGAAGAAGGGGTTTACCTTCTGAACTCCTACAATACGGACTGGCATGAAGCAATTAAGCTTGGCGACATCAAGACGGCTAAGTATCTAAAGTGCAAGTTGCTTAAACGTATCTAAAAAGTTAGATGATGATAGATTGCGTATCCGGTTGTTGTGTAAGGGAGAGATGGCAATGACGACTAAATCACACCATAAGAGCGATTCCGTACCGTATACCCTATCCTTTCCCCCGATTCAAGATTATGGGATCGTTGGTAATTGTCACGCAGCAGCCCTCGTTAGTAGTCGCGGTTCTATCGATTGGCTTTGCTTGCCTCGCTTCGATTCTCCCTCTGT
>JAFAVL010000395.1 GCA_019242465.1 Chroococcidiopsidaceae cyanobacterium CP_BM_RX_35
CTCATCCGGGGTGAGGAGAAGGGTAAGAAAGCCTTTCAGTATATCTATGACGGTATGGTGCTGGTTGTCTCCAACTATCCCATCTTCGCCGGTGATACCTCCTCCGGTCTGGCCAGACGCCTGTTGATGGTGCCTTTCACTCATCAAGTCCCCAAGAGCCAGCGGCGCAACCTGGAGCAAGAATTTGCTCCCTACCTGGACGCTCTGACTAACTATGTCCTGGCTCTGCCTGACGCGGAAGTTACCAGCAACCTGCTGCAACTCGCTGATGAATCTCCTGAAGTCGTCGAGCAGGTTTGGGATTACCGGATGCGGACTGATTCGATTGCTGCCTGGATTAATGAGTGCTGTATTCATGACCCTGATGCTATGACTCCCGTGGGCAGCGATAAAGACAAGGCTGAGGCTTTGTTTGGTAGCTATTGGCAGTATTGCCAGCGCACGGGTGGTAAACCCAAGGGGTCACGGGAATTTTCCCCCAGTCTGCTTGACTTGTGCAACCACATCTTGCACTGGGCTGACGTACAAAAGCTCTGCCGCAACAATGGCAAATTCATTACTGGGTTACGGTTACGCTCTGATGCCGATGCTCACATCTTAGTTCGCCCGCATCGGTGGCAAACTCATATAGCTCCCAAGCTATGTCAGTTTCAGAGTAGGGGAAAATGCTCATCTGGCTTGCTCATGACTAACTCGGAATTCGGCACCATCTATTCATCTAGATTCATCATGCCCTCTTGAAGCAGCGCTCTGGGGATACTGCACCTAAAACAGCCACGTTCGTCAACAACGACAACAACGTTGATGACGCTGTCGTGACTGCCGTAACTGAGGCGAGCGAATACCTCCGAGTCGTTGTACCCAAACAATTTGCCACCTAATCCGAATTCGGCTCTTAGCCAATCAAAAGGCTAAGAAAGCCGTGCGGATGCCAGGGCTTCTTGAACGCCAAATCTTCAGCCTGGAGGAGCGAAAGCAACAAGAAATCATTGCCAAAATGCGGTATCTTTGGGAGTCGGGCGATTCAATTTTGAGAGCTGAGGTGCGCTCGTGGGCGCTCGCCAATCCAAATGCCCTGCCTAAAGTCTTGCCGTTGGATAGGTCTACTCAGTCAGTAGGAGCAGCCGACGAAGACTCTCAGGCAGACATCAACGCAGATCCGGAGTCAATTCCGCCATCGAGTCGGCGTTGTCTCCGAGCATTAGCCCATCATGAGGATTCCCGTGTGTTTTCTTTTGTAGACCGAGCCGACTCGACCATTTACCAGGAATTGTCAGAATGGAGTCGAGTCGCCAATAGTAATGTGAGTCGGGCGATTGAAGATGACTCGCCCCGGCGAGGCAGGATGCAAGCCAACGCCGGAATGATAGCGCTCATACAGGAGGGGGCGCTCCTGCAACCTGAAGACTTTAGAGGTGTGCGAGATCGTGATGGGAATTTACAAGCTGGGGCAATCGTCACGGATCTGGGTGAGTACCTGTATGTAGACTTTCTAGCAAGTGCGCCTTGGAACATTACAGGAGAAGAGCCAAGAGCGGTGAGTCGAGCAGCGACAATGCTGATGGCTGGGATAGTCAGGGAGAGTATAGATAAGGGCTATGGCGGTCGGATTCTTGTTGATGCTGTTAGCTCGACTGCTGACTTTTATCGGAGAATGGGATTTAGGGAAACAGAACAAGGAGCGGCTAGTACGCCAGAAATGGCATTAACCCCTGAAGCGGCACGAGATTTTCTAGACAACATGACGGGAGAGCAGTGATGCCAAAAACACCCTCTATGCCGGATAGGTATTTGCAAGAGTTAGAGGAATTGGAGCGCTCATGCGGTGGGGTATTTGCTTGCATCACCCCAGAACGACACAAAAAAAGGTGGGAGCAGAAAGCATCACAGCTGACGCAACAAATAGCCGCGGCCTCTACTGTTGAAGAGAAAGAAGACTTACAGCAGCAACTCATTGAATTAAACCAGAGGGAGCAGAGGAAAGTAGAGCGTCTAGCCCAAGTGCATTCTCTTTTGGCTCCAGAATCTTAATGCTATCCGCTTTTCTGGGTGAAATCCTGATGAATGCAACTCACGAGCCGGGGGTAGTTCAATTGCCCTCCCGCAGTAGCGTGGGGTCAACTTGTTGTTGTTGATTCAGTATGTCAGCGCTCTCGAGCGTCATCACTCGGAATTGAGACAAAGCAACTGACTCCCTTAGCCCTCAACTTCTCGCTCAGCAGCCAAACGGGTGCGGTCGGGGATACCCCTCCTAGAACCCTCAAGAGTGCCAGTTGGCGACTGACGGCCATCGGATTTATTTGTTAGGTAGCAAAGGCTATCGAGGCCGTCAGTCGTGCGCTGCGCCCAACTGGCTCAGAATTTCCCGTCCTTGATGTATAAGTGCTGTGATGAATCAGGGAATCCTAGAGGGGAAAATCTACTTCAAGTACCTATGCTCTCACTCCTGGTTGCCGCGCTGCTGGTTGCCTTAAGCACTTTTGTCTTAGCCCGTCGCCAGAGACTGAGTCTGACGAAACAGCCAATTCGCCAAATCGCAGTTTTAGGTAGACCCCGCCGTGGCAAGTTACTTAGAGATCTAGCAGCACAAGCCAGAACTGACTATCCTGGTCAATCTGAGGAGTGGTACTGGCGTAAGGCACAACGGGATTTGAAGCGTTACCGAGGCTGAGCCGATTTCAGCACAAGATTATTTAATAAACATTGCGTGAGCTTTTGGTAAACCTGTAACCTACACTTAATCCCTGCTTAGCAAGCGGAAGTTACCCATTCCACGAAAAAGCCCTTTCGTGGAATCTTACGAAAAGCTTTGCATAGAAGTATGGGTAATCGGATTTCAATCACAATTAAAATACAAACCTTTAAAGTTAGATTTGATAGGTAATCCATGGTAGAACCTGTATCCCTCACCGCTGCTGCGATCGCTACCCTTGCCTTCACTAAATTTCTTGAATCTGGTAGTGGAGAACTGGGGAAGAAATTTACCGAGGCAGCGATCGCCAAGATGGAACAGCTACGTCAGAAAATTTGGGAGAAACTCCGGGGCAACGTTAAAGCAGAGAGAGCTTTAGGTGCAGTGGAAGAACAAGGTTCTCAAGCTGAGCTGGGGCGAGTGACAGTATATTTACAGGATGAAATGGACGATGACTCGCAGTTTGCGGCGGAAGTTCAAGCTCTAGCCCAACAGATCAACGCAGGTAAGCTTCAAGATAACAGTACCATGGTCATGAATATTCATGACCAAGCTAAGGGGTGGCAAACTAAAGTTGAGGGTGGAACTGCTTACATTGGAGAAATAAACTTCCATGGTAAAAACTCTACTTCTGAAAAATAATGAGCGATCATGGCTGACGCTGCTGAGCAACTGAAGTTGTTACTTGACGAGGTCGCTAAAAAGCTAACAGATGAGCCCCAAACAGATTCAAAGCAACTTGTAGCTCATCTAAAAACTGTTTTACCAGAGAATCTTCAACTTGCTAATGCTGCAAGCCGCATGATTCAGGTCAATCAAGATGATACTAGAGGCTTTCAGACCCTTGTGGAAGGCGGCATTGCATTAGTAGGGACTCACTACCATGTGGATAAAGATACACTCAAAACAGTTATAGATACTTTTATCCAAGAACAGAAGTCTAAACCTGTTGGCATTCCTCAAAATATTACTCCAAGCAGCACAGACAAATTTGTCGGAAGAGGAAAGGAATTAGAACTCCTCCATCAGCAGCTACAACGAAATGACGAGGTGGTGATTGCTGCAGTTGAAGGCATGGGGGGAGTTGGGAAAACCGAGTTAGCAATTCAGTATTCACTGCTCCACTTCTAAGAAACATTCTCCGTGAGAGGGGTTTGAGGGACGAGATCAAAGCCCAAGGCTTGTGCTTTTTTCTTGAGGTGTTTCACCATGCGTTCCTGATATTGCTGCTCATAATAATTAGCTCCTGGGTCAGCGTACTCTCCGCCCCGTGTCCAGAGGTGGTAGAAGAGGCGAGCTAATTTGTGAGCTGTTGCAGTAGTCGCCTTAGGAGGTCCCAAGCGAGAACGCATCCGGCGATAGAAGGCACCGAGTGCTGAGGGACTAGTGCGTAAGCATTGAGCCGAAAGACGGAATGCCTGTGCCGCTCGACTAGCCACTCGTCGGGTTCGAGAGCTAATCACCTTACCGCCACTAATGCGACTGCCAGGGCATAGCCCTAACCAAGAAGTGAAGTGCTTGACAGTGGGAAAGCGAGAGGGGTCTAGCCCGACTTCTGACAAGATGGTTTGTACCGTCAGCACACCTAAGCCATCAATTGAGGTGAAGTCCACGCCACTGATCCGGTAGAGATGAGTGCGTAAGTCGAACATGGGAGCATTGCCAGAATTGCGCTGACCACGTTTGGGTTTGGGCAGAGGAGAGACATCGAGGTCTACCTTAGCAGTCAACTCGTTCAAGTATTGCTCGATTTGGGTATCACAAACAGCAATTTGAGCCTGATAAAATTCCCACAGAGCTAGCTCTTGTTGTAGAACAAATAAGTGTTCGCGACGGTAGTCCCCTGTCAAGGCAGCAGCGATCTCGCTCGTACTGCGCTGGGTTCTGGGGTGCTTGAGTTGCGCCAGAACTTCAGGACGGTGTTCACCTGCCAGGATGGCTCGAATAATCGCCAGACCTGTAACACCAGTGATGTCGCTAAGCACTCGGTGCAGTTGTAGATTCATTTGGATCAGGGCTTTCTGCATCCGCAACACATGAGTGCTACTGCTACGAATCAGATTATCTCGCTGACGGATGTAGCTGCGCAGCACGCAGACTTCGTCATCGGGACGAAAGGAACCTGACAACAAGCCGCAACTATGTAATTTCTGTAGCCACTGGCAATCGAGAATATCGCTTTTACGTCCTGGCACCATCCTGGCGTAATAGGCATTTACCAGTTTGACTTCAAACCCACGAGTTTCGAGGATTTGAAACACTGGAATCCAGTAGACTCCTGTTGCCTCCATCGCCACAGTCTCAATGCCGCAGTTCTGGAGCCAGTCAGCCAAAGCATACAAATCAGCAGTAAAACAACTAAACCGTCGTACGCTTTGCTCGTCGCGGTCAGTTGGGACACTCACCCAATGTTCGCTTGCACCCAGGTCGATGCCTGCGGCATTAAGGTTAATCAGTTCAAATTGAGATAGTGACTCCGCAGTGACTTGTTTGAGCGACTGGACTCGCTTTGAACTTGGCTGAGGCTGGGGCTTGAGCTTCATAAATTAACTTGGCTTGATGTGAGTCAAAGATGCTCTGACCTGGGGACTGTAGTTGTAGATTCTTCTAAACGGGATAGTTGTAGTACAACTTCACCAATGTCATAACCGTCATTCCCAGGACCAGGCTTAAAGACGGGCGTTCAGGCACCATTAATCGAACGGTCTAAGTTGTCAGAGCACTTTGCCAGTTTAGAACCAATCATGACTGTATTATGTGGTCTAGTATGTTTCTTTCCGGCATAACGGACGCTCCCGCGTTCGTTGGAGGCTTAAAACTGCACACTTATCCTGGTGGGATTTGCTGGTTACAAGCAAGAGAGCAAGATATTGGTCTGCAAATAGTAAACTTTGCTCAAACAGATTTGAGCTTGCAGCCTCCAGATGAATTGGAATTACCAGAACGAGTACGTTGGTGTTGGACTCATTGGTCTGAGGGGAAGAAGCTGATAGTTCTGGATGATGTTAAGAATTACAGACAAATCAAGCCTTTTCTCCCACCACAACCATCTGAATTTAAGGTGCTAATCACCACGCGATTAAAGCTAGATTTAGCTGGTTCTCTGTTTTTGGAAGTTTTGGATGAGATAGCTGCACTAGAGCTATTAGCTCAATTAATTGGGGAAAAAAAGATAAGCCAAGACCTGGTAAACGCCAAAAGACTTTGTCAGCGTTTGGGTTACTTACCTCTAGCGTTGCAATTAGTTGGGCATTATGTGAATGACCGAAACATATCTTTGAATGAAATGCTGCAACGATTAGAGAAAAAAGGATTAGGGCATAGCTCATTGGTTGTGGATGAAAATGACCCGACATGGACTTTAAATATCAAACGAGGGGTAGCGGCTGCCTTTGAGTTGAGTTGGGAAGAATTAAGTGAATATGCCAAACAGTTAGGTTGTTTGCTGAGTTTATTCGCTTTGGCTCCAATTCCTTGGTCACTCGTGGAAAGTGCGGCTCCGGAGCTTGACCCGGAAACATTGGAAGAGGCAAGAGTTAAATTAGAGAAATTGCATTTGTTAAAAGGCGAAGATACTTATCAGCTACATCAACTTATTCGAGAGTTTCTGAGAAACAAGCAAAAGAATTTAGCTGCTGCGGACGAGCAGAAGTCTAGTTTTTGTGAAGCAATGGTAGAAGTGGCAAAGGAAATCCCTGAAACACCTACTGTACAAGAAACTACTACATTAACCCCTACCATTCCACATTTAGCTGAGGTAGCACAAGATTTGACTGATGCAGTCAGTGACGAAAATTTAATTTGGGTGTTTACGGGCTTAAATAGATTTTATTCTGGACAGGGTTTGTATGCGCTCGCAGAACCCTGGTGTAAGCAATGTGAATCAGTAGTACGTTCCCGTTTAGGAAAAGGTCATCCCCATGTCGCCAGCAGCTACAACAATCTGGCTCTACTCTACTATACCCAAGGTCGCTACCAGGAAGCCGAACCTCTGTATCAACAAGCGTTGAGCATTTGGCAACAGTCGTTAGGAGAGATACATCCTCTTGTCGCCACTAGCCTCAACAATCTGGCATCACTTTACGAGTTGCAAGGTCGCTACCAGGAAGCCGAACCCCTGTATCAGCAAGCGTTGGCCATTAGGAAACAGTCGTTAGGAGAGATGCAAGAATATGGTTGTAATTTGGCGTGACGAAATTCTTAGCCCAAGAGAGAAGCGCACCTTGACACTAGCCCGCTGGGACCAAATCATCTGACTTATGAACCGACTTGAGTCTAACCGCCTGGGCTCGGCTCAGGGATGATGATTGGGATTATCGGTCAGCAAACCTTGAGCTTGAGCAATGGGGAGCAGGCGGTCGTCGGCTGAGAGAAAGAGCAATTGGGTGGATTGGGTAGTAGCGAAAGCCGGTTGGAGGAGCAGCACTGACGTCAATTGGACGGCATCATAGGCTCGTAGCGGATATTGACTCACCAGTTGAGCGGCTGTTTCAGCAAGTGTGGCATCAAGTTCAATGACTTGGTACTGATTATTCAGGTCAAAGCGAAACCTTTGGACAATCAGGGTTCTATCCGTGGCAGTCAAACTACCTTCTCGTTGCCGACGTGCGAAAGCGCTTTGGACTTCTACCCAAGTGATGCGGGCAATAAACAATGAGTTACCTGTTTGAGGATCTGCCAGTTGCTGTACCCAAGCACTACCTGTTTCAGGGATATATCGTTTGACTAAAGCGCTGCTATCTAGGAAATAAGCTGTCAATAAGGACCTCGCTCCTCGATGATAATTTCTGAGAGGGGCTTGCCGGGGGAGGCTTCCAATCTGGCGGTCAGTTCACGCCACGCTTCTTCGGAGACTGGCTCTACATCACCTCGACGGGGGGGAGGAGTGACTAGTCCTGCTGCCACTAGGGACTGGATTACCTGTTCTGCTTCTGTTGCGGGTTCAGAAGTTAAAATTTGAATCCGCACAGTTTGACCATCTGGCAGGGACAAATGAGCTTGGGGGCGCAAAACCCCGTTTTCATAGACAGCAGTGATAATTTCCGACATGGTTCGCGATCAAAGAGCGCGATAATTGCAACACGCTCATGCCTTATTTTGACACGAGTGCTGATGTAACCATTGACCGGAGCGGCTGGGTGAGCGACTGTGTTCAAGCAATTAATCCTCGCCGCACAAAGTCGGACCACCTCGAAAAAATAGCGCTCTCGCTCGTGTCTGTAGCCTCTTACAAATTGCTAAAAACGCTTTCGTCTTTTCTCGAAAGTACGCTATAACGAAATCGTGCTTTAGCGAAAGGACGAAAAGCCATGACTCTCCAAATTGGGGTAGTCTCACAGAAAGGCGGTGTGGGCAAAAGCACGATTGCCCGGTTGATTGCGCGTGAATATGCGGCAGCGGGCTGGGATGTCAAGATCGCGGATCTGGACATCGCTCAAGCAACTAGCACCAACTGGAAGCAGCGACGAGAACAAAATGGCATTCAACCGGAAATTGCTGTCGAGCCATTCCGCACCGTTTCTCAGGCGTTGAAACACGCCTCCGTCTACGACCTCATCGTATTTGATGGTAAGCCCCATTCAAACCGCGAAACACTGGAGATCGCCCGTGAAAGTGACTTGATTGTCCTACCTACCGGCTTATCTCTCGATGATTTAGTCCCCTCTGTCTTACTGGCTCACGAACTGGTAGAAGCTGACATCCCAAAAGACAAAATTGTGTTCGCGCTGTGTCGAGTGGGAGAGCGAGACAATGAGATAGATGAAGCACGTACCTACATTCACAAAGCTGGGTATGACACGCTCTCTGGCTCGATTCCTGAAAAAACTGCTTATCGGCGGGCAAGCGATGTCGGCAAAGCGATTTCAGAAATCTCGTTTCTCACTCTCAAGCAACGGGCTGAAGATGTGGCTCAAAGCATCATTGATCGTTTAAGCCAGAAGGACAGTTAGGCATGGCAACAAAACTACCTCCACCCCCTCGTAAGCGTCCTGACAAAGGCGAACCTCCCAAGCCAGAGCAAACGAGAGCGAATTTAGACACTCCACAATCGAATGAACTAGCCAACTTAAATTTCAAGGTGCCAGCTGATTTCAAACGGGACTTCAAAATTGCGGCGGCTCACAAAGGGATTAGTCAGGTGGAGCTACTGCAAGAGATCTTTGAGTTCTGGTCACAGCATCATAGCTAATTGTTTTTCGCAATTTCGTCTATTCGTGATTTAACGAAAAAACGAAATCGCTTTTTCGCCATAGTTGTTCTGCTCCTACTGTTGCGGTTGCTTACGCACTTCACAGCGCGGGACAAACTGAGCCTTCTCCAGACTTCAGCTCTCGCCTACTGTGTTTGGATTTTCGCTACTAGATGACCCTTGCATTAAGCGATTCGGAGGGTCTGGCTTCCTCCCTGTACAATCAACCTGGCTCTTAATTGCCCATTTCCCATCTTGAGAATAATGCTTCCTTTAACTGACTTTGAGGCTTAACTGAACCGTATTAGTCTCTATCTGACTCAAATTACGTAGTTTCCACATAACTGGTATAAAAATAATTTTGTTAGTGTTGATTTTGAAGAGAGTCATCAGACGTAAATAGAGTTTTTAATTTCAAAATATGAAAATTATAAAAATAATAATTCTTTCTTCTTTAGCATTATTGACTTCTTGCCATAATTCTTCTAGTTCTAGTAGTCCTATTGCTTCTAGTTCTAGTAGTCCTATTGCTTCTAATATAAATAATGATGTAAGCAATAACAAGGATATAGAATATCTTAGTAATGTGCGTGGGTATATTGTTGCCACTTATAAAGGAATTCAAGATCCAGAAGCTTTGAAAAAATTTAATATGCAAACTTATGTAAATGCTATTGACGATCTTGATTTAACCAATGCTGGACAATTAAACTGCAAAGTCTTAGAAAACACTAAACCAGAAGAAGACAAATTTGATCCATCGGAGATGCCAGAAGTAGTAAAAGATGAAAAGCATACTGTAGCCTATATGAAAGTAAAAGAATATTTAGACTCCAGATTCAAAACACCTTCAAACGATTTGGATTATATTAGTTTCAGTAATTCAGACCAAATGGTGTTTTTAGCATATGTACCACATTTAATCACTGAAAGTGTTGTAAAATATTCTGTAAATTATTATTGTCCAGAAAAGAAAGATAAAGAATAAGAGTTTTAGAGACGGTTTATAAATAAAATATCAAGCTGTCTTGTAAGTTACAGTGCGACAATTGTTGCCAAGGCGACGCAGCATTAGCCGAAACATTACCACACAAGGAGCAGCCCAACGAACTGAGAGCGCTCAGTAGACTTTTACACACGACTCTGGACGAGCCAGGCTACCCAGGTGCTGGCAGTTGATAGTGGCTCTGAGGTAGTTTCATGGTAGCAGGCACTCAAATCCCATGTATTGATACATGATGTCGGCTACATGCAGGTTCCGTGAGTTAGCTAATCGTAGTTTGGTGAATCCATGTAATGTGCCATCAATTCTTCCATCTGTAGAGCACTTTCTGTTTTTCCATAAGCGTCAAGGATAACACTCCTT
>JAFAVL010000460.1 GCA_019242465.1 Chroococcidiopsidaceae cyanobacterium CP_BM_RX_35
CTGCCGCCCTCGCAAATCTCACACCTGGTTGATGCAACTGGGAATTTTCCTGACAGCCCCTTGCAGATTGGATGGCACTACCAGTTTAACCGGGCAGCACGTCAGGAACTAATGCTAGAGATCCGCGCTCAGCTAGAAAAGTTTTGTGCCACTGGGTTACCGCTTTCTCATGTTGACGGTCATTTGCATATGCATGTGCATCCAGTCGTATTACGCGCTCTTGTCGAATTGGCTGACGAGTTTAAGATCAAAGCCATCCGGCTCCCTTCTGAGGAACTGAGGTTGACATTGGGGCTCGACAAGAGCGATCTCATGACCAAGCTGATCTGGTCTTTTGTCTTTACTAGACTCCATCACCATGGGGAGCGGTTGCTGAAATTAAAAGGAATCGGCTTCGTTGAGCGCGTCTATGGCTTACTGGCTACTGGGCACATGACTGAAGCATACTTACTTGGTCTGATTCCACAGATCCGGGCAAATCTTGTAGAAATCTATTCCCACCCAGCGATCGCCACTGCTGTAGAGCCAACGAATGGACCACTAGGTAATGGTCAGGCGGAACTTGATGCTCTGATAAGTGAAAGAGTCTGTGCAGAATTGATTGCCAAAGGTTTTGAGTTGACCAACTACAACAATCAAGAAGCACTCTAGAATTAGTAAATATGACTTAACGTTCCGCTCCTTGGTAGCTCCGGGGGTTATGTTGAGCAAGCTCAAAGTTGAGGTTATCGTGGCTCCTAAAGTCGAAATTTACACTTGGAGAACCTGCCCATTTTGTATCAGAGCTAAGGAATTGCTGAGCAAGAAGGGCGTTCAATTTACTGAATACAAGATTGATGGGGACGAGGCTGCACGCTCTCGAATGCAAAAGCGGGCAAACGGGCGACGCTCTGTACCTCAAATTTTCATTAATGACCAACACATTGGTGGTTGTGACGATCTTTACGACTTGGACGCGCAGGGGCAGCTCGATCAAATCCTCACAGCAGACCAGCAGAAAGTGGATAGTTAATAGTGAAACTCGTTTTTATCATCGATCCTATCCACAAACTCGACCCAGGTCACGATACTAGTGTGGCATTGATGGAAGCAGCGCAGGTTTTGGGGCACGAAGTTTTCGTGAGTCAAGCCAACTTGCTGAGTGTAGTAGACGGCAAGGCTTGGGCTGTCATCGAACGGCTACAGTTGAAACCAGTGCAGCTTGTAGAGGGGCGCTGGGTAGCAGCAAATCCTTGGTACGAGCTAGGTGATCGCACATTTGCCCCATTAGAAAACATGGATGCCGTATTCATGCGGACTGACCCGCCAGTTACGGTTGCTTATCTCTATGCCACATATATCCTGGACTACATCGCTCAATCACAAACCTTGGTGATTAATACTCCCCATGGACTGAGAGCCGCTAACGAAAAAATGTATGGTCTTCAATTTACCCAATTGATGCCAGAAACAATTGTTAGCGCTGATCAGCATTTCATCCGACAATTTGTCGAGGCAAAAGGAGAGGCAGTTCTCAAACCTTTGGGTGGCAAAGCTGGGGAAGGAATTGTGTTTTTGTCAACAGGTGATCGCAACTTCAACTCTATGGTTGAATTGAGTACGCTGCGAGGTCAAGTACCAGTTATGGTTCAAACATACTTACCTGCGGCTAAGGAGGGGGATAAGCGGATTATTCTACTGAACGGTAAACCAATTGGTGCTCTCAATCGAATTTCTCGGGGTAGCGAATTTCGCAACAACATGGCAGCTGGTGGCACGGTAGCTAAGACTGAGATAACTCCACAAGAGCGAATGATTTGCTCCCAAATTGAGGAAAAGCTGCTTCAGGATGGACTAATTTTTGTTGGTATTGACGTTATTGGCGGTTACCTGACCGAAATCAATGTCACTAGCCCGACAGGAATCAGAGAAATCGATCGGCTAGAGGGTACCCGTCTGGGCGAGCAGGTGATCCAGTGGGTAGCGCACAAGAGGGCAGGGGGGACTCGGGGTCCCCTTTGGGGATAGGGGGGAGAGGGGGCAGGGGGAGTAAGAAGACAAACTCCTGACTTTGTTCCTTAGCTATGCTGGGGAAGCTTCTGTGAAGCTTTACTTCCGTACTGGTCTGAAGGGCAAAGCCTTCAACCAAACATTCCTAAATTTCTGCTTGAGAACGAGAAATAGGCTGGTATTTTTCTCCCCCCTGCTCCCCTGCCTCTTCTTAGGAGCGTGGAAAACGCCGTTTTTGCAGAAATTCTGGAATGTCTAACCCAGGTTTTTCTTTAGGTTCAGCTGGTGGTGGCGGAGCTGCGGCGATTGGTCGTGCCTTGGACGCCGCTCGCGCTGGGAGAGTTGGAGCGGTCTGAGCTTCACCAGAAAATCCTGTAGCGATGACTGTAATTCTAACTTCGCCCGGAAGTTTGTCATCAATTACTGCACCAAAAATGATATTGGCATTGGGATCGACAACTTCGTAGATTGTTTCTGCCGCTGCATTGACCTCATGTAGGGTAAGATCGCTGCCACCAGTAATATTAAACACAACCCCTCTGGCTCCTTCAATTGAGGACTCCAGTAAGGGTGAGGAGATAGCAGCATTGGCCGCTTCTCTCGCTCGTGATTTGCCAGATCCTAGGCCGATCCCCATCAAAGCTGACCCTGCATCCGCCATAACGGCTCGGACATCAGCAAAGTCAACATTCACAAGCCCTGGGATTGTAATAATATCCGAGATTCCCTGTACCCCTTGGCGCAAGATGTCATCAGCAAACCGGAAAGCGTCTTGCACTGGGGTTTGTTCAGATATCACCGCCAGCAACTTATCATTCGGAATCACAATCAGCGTATCCACGCGGCTTTGCAGTGCTTCAATCCCTTGCTCAGCTTGACCAGTACGACGTCTGCCCTCAAAGATAAATGGACGTGTCACCACCCCGACAGTTAGAGCGCCCATTTCTTTGGCTATTTCGGCCACAATTGGTGCAGCACCTGTGCCAGTGCCACCTCCCATCCCAGCGGTGATAAAAACCAGGTCAGCATTATCTAAAGCGGCGGTAATCTCGTCGCGTGATTCCTCTGCCGCTTTTTGACCAATAGCAGGATTCCCACCAGCTCCCAGACCCCGTGTGAGCTTTTGACCAATTTGTAACCGCTTAAGGGCTGCAGCTTGAGTTAGGGCTTGGGCATCAGTGTTAATGGACCAAAACTCTACCCCAGCTACATTACTGGCAATCATGCGGTTGACAGCATTACCACCGCCGCCGCCGACGCCGATGACTTTGATGTTGGCAACCCGACCCGGCACAATATCGTCAAAGTGATCGTCTGCTCTTGGTAGACCTCTAGAATCGTGATTCTGCTCGAAATTCAGCCCAGAGGCGTTAAAGGGATTTGTAGAATTTATCATCCCTGGTAGCCCTGGCTGCCCTGGAGGTTGGGAGCTTTGATTGTCAAGCTCACTTTTACTATTGAGTGTCATTGGAATCAGGAATAGTATATGAACAATTTTTTAAGGCACGATTTGGCTTAAAGTTTACTGTATTAACCCTCCCAAGAGACTCCCTTGTTGAGTGAGCGTCAACCAGTCTATCTCGCCTCACTTCGTCCGATCCATTGGAAAGAAAGGAGCAATTTTACGGTTAGCTACAGCCAACCACATAACTCAGGGAGATCTGTGGTAGCTTCAGCTCTGCGGTCAGCTTCATCAAGATTGTCCAACATAATGCACAAAATTACTAGATATTTATTATGTATGAGCGATTCAGACTAAATAGTGTAATTAGGTACGAGGAAGGTCAATCAAGGTAAAGATTTTAAACAGTCGCCTTTGTCGCTTTTGAAATTTGCTCAAACCTTTGGTGTGTTGACGCTTGCTGGATTTGCCGTCTGTTTCATCTGGACTAAAGGCAGTTTGGGGTTTTTGAGATTAATGTATGCGATCTGACTAAGACTGACACGTGTGGGTAATTGCTGCATGCGGGCGAGTACGTTAAGTTGCTCAGCTAACTGAGAACTGTAAGGACCAAGCTCCACAATTCCTAGCTCAGTTTTTAAAATTAAATTTGCTGGATCTTGGCAATCAATCCCAGAAATTTTTGTCGGACTGTGAATCAATATTTGGTAGAGTTGAGCCCAGTAAGAGTGATACTGCTCTGGCGAACCAATAACTTTCAGGTTTGGCAGTTGCGAAGTACGAGACAAAGCCATATAACTTCTAAGGGGTATCCATACACCATCTTCATCTAGTAACCCCATCGATGCTTTCAGAGGTATGGAATCACTGTCCAGAGATCCCTGTCTCAGGGTGATCGCCACAGGGACTCGTTCGCTCACTTGGACAGTTATACCAGGAGGAAAGAGTTGACGAGTGACGTTGGCGCCAGCAATGGCAGGTTGTGCTGCTAAAACATAGGAGAGTGCTGCTGGTTCAATTTTTAGCAACGACTGAGGGTAAGACAGCGGTAAAAGTGACCGAATCGCCTGCGCCGAGAGCAAGTGATTGCCCAAAATCACAACTTGGCTAGACTGCCGTAAGACCCAAATTGGTCTAGTCATCTCCCAAACCAGACCGCCTGAGAGCCCAAGAATAACTAATGTCTGCAAAAACGTCTGAAATAATTCAATCCTAGGCTGACGCTGTCGCGGACGGCGACGTTGGATCGAGCCTGAGCGAGTGCCTGATGGAAGACTGGTCATCTTTACCCTCTTAAGACAGCGTTGAATACAGTTAGGATTCACTTTACACAATGGTCTGTCAAT
>JAFAVL010000628.1 GCA_019242465.1 Chroococcidiopsidaceae cyanobacterium CP_BM_RX_35
CTGTTTGCCAGCTGGAGCCATCACTCTTTGGAGTTTGACGATTTCCCGGTTGACTAATTCTGGAAACTTGTCATCTTCATCTAGGAAGTAGGCAAGTCCACCAGTCATCCCGGCGGCAACGTTCCGACCAACTTTGCCTAACACGACAATAACACCACCCGTCATGTACTCGCAGCAGTGGTCGCCAGCACCCTCAATCACCGCAGTTCCTTTAGAATTGCGGACGGCAAAGCGTTCTCCAGCGAGTCCGTTAGCAAGTAGCAGACCACCAGTTGCACCATAAAGACAGGTGTTGCCTACGATCACATTCTGTTCAGGAATGTAGGTGGCTGCCTCTGGGGGCTTGATAATAATTTCACCGCCGTGCATCCCTTTCCCTACATAATCATTTGCTTCACCTGCTAGAGTCAGAGTCATGCCAGGGAGGTTGAATGCTCCAAAGCTTTGACCAACACTGCCTTTAAAGTTGAGGTTGATTTGCCCTTCAAAGCCAGTGTTGCCGTACTGCCGGGCGATCGCGCCCGCTAACCGTGCCCCGATTGTCCTATCTGTGTTGATGACGCTGTAAGTTCTGGTCACGCTGGCCTGGTTGCGAATGGCAGCTTGGATTTCTGGATCTGCCAGCAACTCGTCATCCAAAACTGGACCGTTAGAGTGAACCTGTTCGTGCTCTAGCCAGCTGCGATCTTCTCTGGTATCTGGTAGCTGGGTAATGCAATCTAGATTGAGGGCTTGTGTCTTAGTCAGCTGTACCTGTTCTCGCACTTTTAATAAATCAGCACGACCGATTGCTTCTGCTACTGACCGAAAACCCAGTCGAGCTAGGAGACTACGCACTTCTTCTGCCACAAAGTAGAAAAAGTTGACAACATGCTCTGGCATTCCGGCAAAGCGCTGTCGCAGTTCTTCTTTCTGAGTCGCAACGCCTACAGGGCAGTTATTGGTATGACAGATCCGAGCCATAATGCAGCCTTCAGCAATCATGGCAATGGAGCCGAAGCCAAACTCTTCTGCGCCCATCAATGCTCCCATAACCACATCCCAGCCGCTCTTGAACCCGCCGTCAACGCGCAGAATTACGCGATCGCGCAACCGATTTTCCATCAGGACCCGATGCACTTCTGTTAGCCCCAGTTCCCAAGGACCACCCGCATGTTTAATTGAGCTGAGGGGAGAGGCGCCTGTACCGCCGTCGTGACCAGAAATCTGGATCACATCTGCATTAGCCTTAGCAACCCCTGCGGCAACAGTGCCGATCCCGATTTCTGCCACCAGCTTTACTGAGACTTGTGCCTGAGGATTAATCTGATGTAGGTCAAAAATTAACTGAGCCAGGTCCTCAATTGAGTAGATATCGTGGTGCGGCGGCGGCGAGATCAAGGTTACACCAGGCTTAGAGCGCCGCAGCATAGCAATATAGGGGCTGACTTTTTTCCCAGGCAATTGACCACCTTCGCCTGGTTTTGCCCCCTGAGCAATTTTGATTTCGATTTGTTTGGCGTCCATCAGGTACTCTGGCGTTACCCCAAATCTTCCTGATGCCACCTGTTTAATGGCTGAAGCGGCTGTATCGCCGTTGCGTAATCCCTTTAAGTGCGGCATAGTTGCCGAATGCCCATGCGCATCGACATCAGTCAACATTTTGTAGCGCACCGGATCTTCACCGCCTTCGCCAGAATTGGATTTTCCACTAATTCGGTTCATGGCGATCGCAAGAGTCTCGTGAGCTTCTGGTGACAGCGCTCCGAGTGACATCCCGCCAGTGGCAAATCGCTTGACGATCTCTGTTACTGGCTCTACCTCTTCTAAAGGAATTGCCGGACGATCTGACTCAAATTCCAGCAAATCGCGGAGCGCGGTCACTGGTCTTCCCTGTAGGTAACGCTTATAAGCTTCGTAGTGATCGTATTTACGCTCTGCTACAGCTTTATGCAGTGCCTTTGCTAGTTCAGGGCTGTTCATATGGTACTCGCCCCCTGGGCGGTACTGAATAAAGCCGAAGTTTTCTAGCTTCTTAATCGTCAATTCAGGGAAGGCCCGTTGATGGAACGATAGAACTTCCATTGCCAGTTCACTAATGCTCAAGCCACCAACTCGCGAGGTTGTGCCATAGAATCCTAGGTCTAGCAACTTCCGACCAATACCTATGGCCTCAAAGATTTGTGCCCCATGGTAGCTGGAAAGCAGCGAGATTCCCATCTTCGACAGGATCTTCAATATTCCCGACTCTATTGCCTGGCAATAGTTTAAGAGCGCCTTCTCTATGGTGATCGCAGGAATTTTCCCCCGCTCCATAAACTGTTGGGTTTTCGGGTCAGACCACCAATGCCGTACTGTTTCTAAAGCCAGATACGGGACCACAGCATTGGCTCCATAACCGATGAGGCAAGCGAAGTGGTGAGTACTCCAGCACTGAGCGGTATCAACGATGATAGCTGCTTTCATCCGCAGACCTTGGCGAATGAGGTGGTGGTGTACAGCACCTACTGCTAACAGGGGCGGGATATAGGTAGATTCGGCACTCAATTGCGCTGGTTCATCATGCTGATCGAGGCGATCACTTAAAACTAGGAGCTTTTTCCCTGCTCGTACTGCATTGGCTGCCTGAGCGCATAATCGACGTACTGCTGCTTCTAGACCAGTCGGTCCAGAGGCAATGGTAAATAGTGTAGATAGCTGCGCTGTCTCGAATCCTAAAGTTTTGAGAGCTACCAGCTCAGCCTCGTTCAGGATTGGGGAGTCTAACCGGATTCTTTTCGCATCCTCCGGTTTCGCCTCCAATAAATTTCCCCGCTCACCCAGTTCCATCTTCAACGACATAACTAGGCTCTCGCGCAGCGGGTCAATTGGCGGATTTGTCACCTGAGCAAAGCGCTGCTTAAAGTAGTCGTAGAGGAGATGGGGGCGTTCGGACAATACGGCTAGGGGAATATCATCTCCCATACAGAACGTTGCCTCTTTCCCCTCACTTGCCATTGGCTGAATCACCATTTCCACGTCTTCTGTGGTGTAGCCAAAGGCGATAGACAACCGCAACAAGTCTTGCTTTTCTAGTTGCGGAGTCAGGATGGGCGGTTTCAGCCGATTAATCTCACGGCGGTGGGTTCTTAACCATTCACCGTAAGGTTTTTCCTGAGCAATGCGCTGCTTAATCTCCCAATTTTTCAACACCTCATGGGTTTCCAGATCTACAGCAATCATCTGCCCTGGTCCCAGTCGCCCCTTTTCCGCAATTTCGGTTTCTGGTAAGTCTACTACACCTGCTTCCGAAGCCACGACTACATAACCATCGTGAGTCAGGCAGTAGCGAGCTGGGCGCAGTCCGTTCCGATCTAGGGTTGCGCCTACTTTTTTACCATCACTGAACACGAGTAGTGCCGGTCCATCCCAGGGCTCTTGAATCCCACTGTAGTACTCATAGAAATCCGCGATCTCAGGATATTTTTCTAAAGCTGGCTGATTTTGGTAAGCTTCTGGCACCATAATCATCAAAGCTTCCAACGGGCTTCTGCCAGAACGCACCAACAGCTCCAGGACGTTATCCAGCGTGGCTGAATCACTATTATCTAAATGTACTACTGGCTTCAAGTCGTCCAATTGGTCTCTCCAGACCCTATGAGTGAGATCGGCTTCTCGCGCCATCATCCAGTTAATGTTGCCCAGCAGGGTGTTAATCTCGCCATTGTGCCCTAGTAGACGCATAGGTTGAGCCAAAGGCCATTTGGGTAACGTGTTAGTGCTAAAGCGCCGATGATACACAGCAAAAGCACTTTTATACGCTGGATTTCTCAAATCTGTATAAAAATCTCCTAGCACCGCTGAACGCACCATGCCTTTGTAGACAATTGTGCGACTAGAGAATGAGCAAATGTATAAATCTTCAGCCCATTTCAGCAGATCTATCTGTTGTTGTAGAGCCTTACTGATTCTACGACGAGCTATGTAGAGTTGGCGCTCAAGTTCATCCCCCAGGCGTTGGGATTGCACCACAACTTGGTCAATCCGAGGTTGATTTTCTCTAGCCTGAACGCCTAGTGTATCTGCTTGCACTGGCACTACTCGCCAGCCCAGTACAGTCAGGTCTGCCTCGGTTAATACCCTTTCAATAATTTGGCGAGCTACGGTTGCTACCTGGGAGTCTTG
>JAFAVL010000646.1 GCA_019242465.1 Chroococcidiopsidaceae cyanobacterium CP_BM_RX_35
ACAACCCAAATAACGCCAGACTTCTTCTCGTTCTTGAGATGACAACTGATTGAACCAGCCTACTGTCGTGTCATTATCGTGAGTCCCCGTGTAAACTACACAGTTAGACTGGTAATTAAACGGTAAAAAACGCCTTTCAGCCTGTATGCCTGAACCGAAGGCGAACTGCAAAATTTTCATGCCTGGAAACTCAAAATAGTCTCGCAAAGCCTCTACATCTGGCGTAATCTCTCCCAAATCTTCGGCTAAGATTGGCAGGAAGCCTAACTCACCTTTGAGGCACTCAAATAGAGTCTTCCCAGGAGCTTGAATCCACTCACCATTTTTAGCAGTTGTTTCACCCTGCTTGACCGCCCAGTAAGCTTGGAAACCTCGGAAGTGATCAATCCGAATCAAGTCTACGTAGTTAAGCATGGACTGAAAGCGTTGCACCCACCACTTGAAGCCTGACAGCTGTAGCTGTTCCCAGTTATACACTGGGTTACCCCACAGTTGACCCGTAGCACTGAAGAAGTCTGGCGGTGTTCCTGCCATGACTGCAGGCAAGCCTGTTTGTTGGTCAAGGCAAAAATTTTCTGGATTCGCCCAGACATCAGTGCTATCGTGAGCTACATAGATCGGAATGTCTCCAATAATCTGGATACCGCGCTGGTTGGCGTAATGCTTCAGTTCCGACCACTGGCAGAAAAACTCAAACTGTACATATTTATGGTAGAAAATCTCATTCCGCAGTTGTTGCTGCCATTGTAAGATTGCTTCTTTTTGTCGTTCGGCGATCGCATGTTCCCAAGTATTCCAACTGGCACCCCTATGTGCCTCCTTCAGCGCCATAAACAGGGCATGATCATCTAGCCAAGAGGACTGGTTGTGACAAAACGTCTCAAATTCCTGTTGCCGAACTGCTGTTGCATTAGCTTGAAAGTTTTCACAAGCTCGACGAAGCATTAGTGTCTTCGTTTGAATAACTTGCTCAAAATCTACCGTTTCAGAGTTAAACTCAGGCAGAGCGCTGAAGTCCTCATTACCTAACAGGCTATTGTTGTGCAGCACTTCCGGGCTAATTAGCAGCGGATTTCCTGCCATTGCTGAATAAGAGGCATACGGAGAATGGCTATCCCAGGTAGGTCCTAGTGGCAAGACTTGCCAAAGTTGCTGTGCACTTTCTACAAGAAAATCAACAAAGTGATATGCCTCTAGCCCCAGATCACCAATACCAAATGGACTAGGAAAAGAGGTAGGATGTAGCAGAATTCCACTAGCTCTGGGAAAAGGCATAATACACCTTACAGAAAATTAAACAGTTACAGGAACAGCATCTATCACAAGAAACAGTTTTTGTAAAAGGTAGCGTTGCAACAACTTCTTAAGAACAAGTGACCTTTTCAGTTAAAGCACTATGTAGAAAAAAGCTTGTTGTGCTTCCCAACTATATTGTTTTTATATTTGCAAGAAAACAGAAATTTATCGTTAAAACTTATTGGCACATAGTTAAAACTTAAAGGTCTTTCTGCTTATATTAAACCTATAAATAGGGAAATATTTCCAACTGTAGGGTGAGTTTTAGGCTGGACTATTTATTTGCCAGTTAACCCTTAAGATATAGAATTTGGTAAAACCTCAATCCAATTGGGTACAAGTGTAATACTTCTTACACTTGAAGCCGCTTATCCAAGGGTACAGCAGTGGCGCAATCTCTCAGCAGCTTTGCCTCGCAGTCGGTGCTGTCCCTCGTTTTCAATTTTTGTATAAAATGTACCATTTTCTTCTTAGACTTCTCGTAAATTTGCTAACTAGCGTTAGGGCAGATCAGACCGATAATGGCAGTGACACCAAGAATGTCGCTCAAGGCAATGACTGTGAAAACTCCAGCAACTTCCACAGAGCTTGCTCAATTCCGCACAAATATAGCAACAAATGGTGATGGATTTTGCCTTATGTGATAAGTTTATCCAGCAAAGTCGTTCTGTTATCTAAGGTAGCAATAGTGACTAAGAGCACTCGTCTCAACTATACAGCAATGAGCCTCAGTGAAGCGATTTCAAAGATCCAAATACTCTATCAGCAGGAGTATAGCTCTACTATGGACAAAGAAGCTGCTGCCAGAGCATTAGGGTGTAGCGGCACTAATGCATCTACTGCTGTTATCTCTGCCCTTACTGAATATGGCTTATTAGAAAGTGTAGGAACGCAGTTGAAGGTAACTGATAACGCTGTTAGTATCATTTCTCACGAGCAAGGTCATCCCACCCGGGTCAGAGCTTTGAAGAACGTTGCCTTTACTCCTTATTTATTTGGTAAGTTACATGATGCTTTTGGTGAAGATCCCCCTAACGATAATATTCTTCATTCTTTCCTGCTTAAAGAAGGATTTAGTGCTAAAACCATAGGAAATGTTATTCATGATTACCGTCACACATTAATCTTT
>JAFAVL010000663.1 GCA_019242465.1 Chroococcidiopsidaceae cyanobacterium CP_BM_RX_35
AGCCACCATGGTTACGCTCATAGATCACATTGATCTCACCAGTTTGAGCATTACGAAACATATAGAAGTCATGTCCCACAAGTTGCAGCTGTTCCAAGGCGGCTTCAACAGTCATAGGTGGCATGGCAAAGTATTTGGTGCGTACAACTTCGCTGGGCAGCTCTGGCGAACGATTGCCGACGAGATCGGACACCAAAGGCTGTTCTGAGACTATATTACTCGTGGGCTGGACAGAAGTTTTGTGATCTTGACGCTTTTCTTTATATTTACGCAACTGACGGGCAATCTTATCAGCCACTAAGTCAATGCTGGCGTATAAGCTATCGCTACTTTCCTCGGCACGGATAACACTACCACTAACATATATAGTGACTTCAGCTGCCTGCTTAGTGTTTATCCGAGGGTTGCGGGCTACTGATAGATGTACGTCTACCTCTGTTGTTAGGTTTTGAAAGTGGTTCACCGCCTTTTCAATTTTTTGATGCACGTATTCCCGGATGGCATCAGTGATTTCAATATTTTTGCCGTGGATCACAAGCTTCATGTGAATTCTCCCGCTGAACTCTCATCTTGAAGTTCTATATTTACCCTAACATTTTGTATTCTGGCAAACACCAACCTTTTCGCTTCCTTCAATATCCTTCGCATTTTTTGATATTTCTTGATAAATAGATTAGCTAGTCGCTACTATAGAACGCAAACCCCTAACCGCTTTGATCGACATGAATCTGGAGCGAGAGGCATCATCAAACTGGTTAGGCAAGGCACAGCGACGCTGCTGGCTATATAATCGGGGACTAATGCCTTATCTAACTGCCCTGGAATGGCAGCGATCGCTATTTTCAGAGCGGCTCGAAAACCCTAGCCTGGATGATATCTTAATCTTGCTAGAGCATCTGCCGGTTTACACCCTTGGGCAGGGAGCTAACTGGAAATTTCTCAAATTTGACCCCAACCAAACGAGTTGGGATGTCTACCATGTAGAGCGAGGCGGTGAGGTAACGTACCATTGTCCTGGCTGTTTGGTGGGCTACCCAATCTTAAATCTCCGATATCACCAGCAAGATTTGCACTGGTATCTGCGGCAGTTAGAAGAAGTCTTAATCCGGGTGTTGGCGGTTTATGGACTGAAGGGCGAACGTCTACCTGGATTGACAGGTGTGTGGCTGGAAGGGCGAAAAGTAGCTGCTATTGGGATCAAAGTCAGGCGCTGGATTACTTTGCATGGCTTTGCGTTGAATGTTTGTCCTGATCTGACTGGTTTTGAGCAGATTGTACCTTGCGGTATTGTTGATAAGTCGGTGGGTAGCATGGCACAATTTATCCCAGACATTAACCTTGACCAAATGCGTATCCAAGTGGCGGCAGCTTTTGCTGAGGTATTTGGCGTCGAGCTATTAGAGGGAGAAAGCAGAGAAAAGCCAATACTCGACTAGAAAGAGGTGAGTATTACACCCAACAGTTTTTTAGGGCATGAATAGATTTGGGTATTTTGAGTAGCATAGAATTGGTCAACGCTTCACTCTAAGGGCAAAGCTTCCATGAACTTCTTCACACATATCATGCACTTAGTGGGTTCGGCTGGCGTTGCTTACATCTACTCTAGCCAGATCCGCGATCCTCTAACGCGTCCCAACGTCCTCGCTGGTTTCCAACTGGCAGAATCCGGCTCGGTGCCATTTCTTTCCGCCCTAAGTCAACGTGCAGCGGCGGAAGGTGATGCTTGGCTAGCGGAAAAACTCACAAAACATGCGTCAGACGAAACTAAGCACGGTCAAATCTTTGCTCATGCCCTGAGGCAACTCAATAAACAAGTGATTGACTTTAAGAGCTTGCCAGAAACTAAGGCGGACAAGCCAGATGAGCGGCGACGCAGTCCCTTCTTTGCCGCTTTCTTTGAGGGGTACTCGCAAGAGCAGCTCAAACCAGACGTAATTAATTGGCAGGTGTTTATGGCTAGCACGTACATTCTGGAGCTGGATGCCAGCAAAGATTTTGCCCGGATGGCGAATGTCTTACCAGAAGACGAGCCAGTCAGTCGCAACCTCAAACAGGGAATGTTGAGCATCGCTAAAGATGAAACAGCTCATGCCACTTATTTGTATGAAGCTATGATGCGGCGTCTGCCTAGGGCTGAGGTGCAGAAACTGATAGATGAGTGGCGTAGTCGCAAGACTAATGCCTTGTTAGCAATGGTTAGCAACGTAGTTCAGCGACAGGGAAAAATGACTTCACTCGTGCAAGACAGAGTCTCAAATGACTCAGCGCTAGTTGCAGCCTAGCTCTTTGAAGAGGAAAGGGAGCAGGGGGGCAGGGGAGAAGAGAACTGGGGGTGATTAATTAGGTCTAGAGATTACTTCTATACTACAACCTCATCTTCACTGCTATATCTATTCATGATAAAGGGGTAAGTTGGGAAAGCAGACTAATCAACTAATTAACTCAAAATCTGAGCAGCCTGATACAGCATCTCCTTACTCCTAGTCTATTTCTCCTTCACTTCCCCTGCCTCTTTTTTCCCCCTGCCCCCCTGCCTCTTGATAGTGATACATCGCTAAAAGGTACTGGTAATGTATCTGCATGATTGTGGATACAAGCATCCGCAACCTGCTCTCGAGTAGGCGGTGGACCAGTTAAGGGTTGTTGAGCTTTGACAGGAGCCACTAGACCAGTAGCAACCAGTAGTGCAGAAAGCGTAAGAGTTTTGAGGCTCATGGTCAAAAAATACTTAACGTATTGACCAAAATTGTATCACTCATTTATACTCAAATAAATGAATGTTATGAGCGAGTATCAAAACTTGTGAAAAAGCTAGGACCTTTATGCGCGCCATACGACTTTCTCCCCTCTTTGCCCCTAGCCATTTTTCTAGGTGACACGACCTGCATTCCTTGTTAGGCTGACTGCGTTGCAGTCGCCCAATCTCTGCTTTAGGTAGGTTGAGGGTAAAAGGCTTAAGTTCTGGCTTAAATTGCCAATTTTCACTGGTCAATAACTAATAGAGGAATTACTCTGCTCTAATAATAGTAATAGACTCAGCTTTGATATCTAAAAGCCCGTTTTTTGCACATCATAGATACAGGTACAGTAGGGAATCGACCAAATTCTTAATACCTATAAAGTATGATTATGAACCGCCAATATATTGTCTGAAGCATTGGGAAGTATCAATTTTTATCATGTACAACCTACCCATAAAGATGAAAAATAACAGACTGAGCCAACTGTTCTTAGCCAGCTTGGCTCTATCCCTATTAGGGTCTTGTGGTCGAGCCGAGCCTTCTGCCAACGCTGGTAAGCCTCCAAGTACAAAAGTTAAGCTCGCAGAATTGCAAACATCAACGGTTGTCTCTAGTTCAGAATTTATCGGTAGCCTATTTTCCCGCCGCTCAGTCACTCTACAGTCGCAAGTTGTGGGGCATGTGACCAAAATTTTGGTTAAATATGGGGACAAAGTTGCCGCTGGAACAGAACTGCTAGAAGTGGACCCAGCCCAACAACAGGCAACACTTAACAGTAATATTGCTGCTTCTCAAGGTGCCGAAGCCGACCTAAAGAATGCTGAAGCAACGCTCAAGCAATATGAAGCACAACGGCTTGCCAACGTCTCATCCGTGAACTACAACCGGAAGCAATACGATAGGTACACCTACCTTGCCAATCAAGGGGCTGTTCCACTATCGACTCGAGACCAGTATGCCGATCAGATCCGTCAAGCACAGGCTAACCTAGCAGCAATCGATAAACAGCTTCAAGCTCAGCGCTCTACCATAGCTTCAAAGCAACAAGCAGTACGGGGAGCTCAGGCAAATATCCAGCAACAGCAAGTTCAGCTTGGATACTACAAAATTGCGGCTCCCTTCGCTGGTATAGTGGGCGACATTCCGGTGAAGCTCGGTGATTATGTGACAACTTCTACTACATTAACTTCTGTCACCCAGAATCAACCCCTGGAAGTGGACGTCTCTATCCCCATAGAAGATGCACCAAAAGTGCATCAGGGAACAACGGTAGAGCTGCTCGATCCACAAGGGAAAACTATTGATCCCAGTCAGGTATTCTTCATTGCTCCTAGTACCGATAACAATACGCAATCCATATTGGTCAAATCTTTGTATGACAACTCTAAAAATTTACTGCGGGCTAGCCAGTATGTGCGGGCAAGAGTGATTTGGGACCAGCATCCAGGAGTATTAGTCCCGACCACTGCTGTGTCGCACATCGGGGGAGAAAATTTTGTCTACGTAGCTCAAACTCAGACACAACAAGGACAAGACAAGCAAGCTCATACCCAACTAGTAGCCCGACAAAAGCCTGTACAGCTGGGCGATATTCAAGGCAATAGTTACCAAGTTCTCTCAGGATTGCAGCCCGGAGAAAAACTTGTGGTATCGGGCATTCTGAATCTATCTGATGGCGCTCCCATCACTCCTGAGTCATAGAGTTAGCTGCTATGTTTACGACCCAAGAGTCCTATCGCAGGTCAGCCTATGTTTGTTGATTTTTTCATTAAGCGACCAGTTTTTGCCAGTGTCTGCTCATTGATTATTCTACTAGCAGGGGCAATTGCTCTACCCACATTACCAATCGCTCAGTACCCAAATATTGCCCCCACCACTATTTCGGTGACTTCTAACTACCCTGGGGCAGATGCCGAAACCGTTGAAAAAACTGTCACGACGATTTTAGAGAAGCAGATTAACGGTGTTGAGGGCATGCAGTACATGACCTCAAACAGTGGTAATGATGGCAGCAGTACCATCAATGTCGTATTTCCCGCAGATCGGAACGGAGATATTGCTAATGTTGACGTTCAGAACCGAGTCTCCATTGGTCAGCCACAACTGCCAAACGAGGTCAAGAATATTGGTGTGACGGTCCAGAAGAAGTCAACTGGTATTGTTTTTGCAATGGGGCTGTACACTGAACATGGCGAGTATGACAACACATTCTTAAGCAACTATGCTGACCTTTATCTGGTAGATCCCCTAAAAAGATTACCAGGGGTTGGGGATATCCAGATTGTTGGGGAACGCAAATATTCCATGCGCATCTGGCTAGACCCCAATCGCCTTGCGAGCCGAGGCATTACAGCTCAGGACGTCGTCAATGCGCTCAACGAACAGAACTTGCAGGTGGGTGCAGGGCAACTGGGTCAGCCACCAGCCCCTGCTGGACAGATGTATCAGATTAGTCTAAAGGCTTCTGGTAGATTTACCCAAGCTGCAGAATTTGAAGATCTCATCCTCAAAACTGGCACCAATGGTACGTTGGTGAGGCTAAAAGACGTCGGACGGGCTGAACTTGGTGCAGAACAATACACCTCGTTCCTTAGATTTAGCGGTAGAGATTCTGTGGGCTTGTTGGTGTTTCAACTTCCTGGTGGCAATGCCTTAGATGTCGCCAAAGAGGTGAAAGCTCAGATGGCAAAGCTCGCTTTGAAGTTTCCGCCAGGGCTGAAATGGAACATCGGGTTTGATACCACTCTGTATGTGGAAGAGTCCCAAAGGGAAGTAGTTAAGACGCTATTTGAAGCGATCTTGCTGGTTGTGCTGGTGATCTTTATCTTTCTGCAAGATTGGCGCAGCACGATCATTCCTGCGATCACAATTCCAGTTTCCCTAATTGGAACCTTTGCCATCATGAAGGTGTTTGGGTTTTCGCTCAATAGCCTCACTTTGTTTGGTCTCACCCTGGCGACTGGATTAGTGGTAGATGACGCCATTGTGGTAATTGAGAATATCCAGCGCTTGATCCACGATAAGGGGCTGAGCCCGCGGCAGGCAGCCTCAGAGGCAATGGGTGAGGTGACAGGGGCGGTGATTGCCACGTCGCTAGTGCTGATGGCTGTGTTTATTCCTGTTGCCTTCTTCCCCGGAACCACTGGACAGCTCTACAAACAATTTGCCCTCACAATCGCCTTCTCAATCGCCTTATCTTGCTTTAACGCTTTGACCCTAACTCCTGCCCTCTCAGCCCTCTTGCTGGGTCGAGGTGGGGCACCCCGCAACCGATTTTTTCGTTGGTTTAATCAGGGATTTGACAAGATGCGCCGGGGTTACCAATGGTCGCTCACGCGGTTGGGAGGGCGGTTAAAAGGTATCGTAGTCTTGCTGTTCATCGCCTCCTTAGTATTGACGGGCTGGCTTTATGTACGTACGCCACAGGCTTTTTTACCTGATGAAGACCAAGGTTATATCATCACTATTATCCAAGGACCAGAGGGAGCTTCACTGAACTACACCAGTGAAGTAATGGCTAAGGCGGAAAAACAACTCCTCAGTATTCCCGAAACCCGAGCTACTTTCGCAATTGGTGGCTACAACTTCAATGGTGGCTACACTGCCAACAACGGAGCTATTTTTACTAGCTTCAAGCCCTGGGGGGAGCGTACCAAAGCAGGTCAGTCGGCGACTGATATCATTAATAAAGTACGGGGAATTTTTGCCGCAGTCCCAGAAGCAAGAATCTTTGCCACTAATGCGCCCCCGATCCAAGGTTTAAGTAGCTTTGGCGGCTTCCAATTTGAGCTGCAAGACCGAGGTAACAATGGTCTTGACACCCTGGCTCAGTTCAGGGATAAGTTGGTTATGCAAGGGAATCAAAACCCCAACTTAAAAGCCGTGTTTAGCACTTATGCGGTTAACGCGCCTCAATACTTGATTGAAGTCGATCGCAACAAAGCTAAAGCGCTGCAAGTCTCAGTCCAAGATGTTTTGGATACGTTACAGACATTCTTGGGCTCAAGCTATGTGAATGACTTCAATTTGGGTATCCGCAGTTATCGAGTCTATGTTCAGGCAGACAAGCAGTTTCGCTCTAACCCGCGAGATATTGGTTTGTTGTACGTGCGATCGCAAACTAACCAGATGATTCCTTTGAGCAATCTAGTGAAGATTGTACCGACAACTGGGGAGCAAACGGTTTATCACTACAACTTGTTCCGGGCAATTGAAATTAATGGCGGACCAGCCCCAGGGGCAAGCTCTGGACAGGCACTTAAAACAATGCAGCAGCTAGCAGCTGAGATTTTACCGCCGGATATGAGCTACGAATGGTCGGGGACTGCAGCCCAAGAGCTAGAGTCTGGTGGTAAAGCGCCATTTATTTTCGCCCTAGGCATTGTCTTCGTTTTTCTAGTTCTGTCTGCTCAGTACGAAAACTATGTTGACCCACTGATCATTCTGCTTGCAGTTCCTTTGGCAGTCTTAGGAGCTGTACTGGCACAGAATCTGCGCGGTATCCCTAACGATGTCTATGGTCAGATTGGTCTAGTAATGCTAGTTGGGTTGGCAAGTAAAAATGCCATCTTGATTGTGGAATTTGCCAACCAGATGCGGGAAAGAGGTCTATCGATTACCAAGGCGGCAGTGGAAGCGGCGCAAGAGCGATTGCGACCAATTCTAATGACAGCTATTGCCTTCATCTTAGGCATCTTCCCTTTGGTCATTGCCACTGGAGCCGGGGCACTGAGTCGCCAGTCTTTGGGTACAGCAGTCTGTGGCGGCATGGTTGTCTCCACGCTGTTGAGTCTATTTGTGGTACCAGTGTTGTATATCGTGATTGAGACAGCCCGCGCTCGCTTTACTCCAGGAGGTCATAAGCCAACTCAGACGGCACCAAATGAACCTAGTCCTGCTGACGAGACTGGAACCCCAACTTCCCCGACAAGCCGTTAACTAAACTCCCTACTCATGGCTAAACCTGTAATTTTGGCTGTTGATGACGATCCTGAAGTTCTCCAGGCTGTTGCGCGCGATCTGCGGCGCGAATATGGCGATCGCTTTCGGGTGTTAAGAGCTGATTCAGGAGCAACAGCCCTAGAGGCACTGCAACAGGTCAAACTGCGTAACGAGCCAGTAGCACAATTTGTTGTTGACCAGCGGATGCCGCAAATGAGCGGTGTTGAGTTCTTGGAACAAGCAATTGAGCTGTTCCCAGATGCTAAACGAGTTCTGCTCACAGCCTACGCTGACACAGAGGCAGCCATCCGGGCGATTAACACGGCCCGAATAGACTACTACCTCCTGAAGCCATGGGACCCACCTGAAGAGCGACTGTACCCGGTGCTGAACGATTTGCTCGACGATTGGCTCTTTTCCTTCCGTCCGCCTTTTGAAGGGATTCGGGTCATTGGTTCTCGTTGGGCACCCGAAACGCATCAAGTAAAGGACTTCTTAGCCCGTAACAGTATTCCTTACCAGTGGCTAGATATTGAGACTGAGCCAGAAGCGCCTAACTTGGTCACCTATGCTGAATGCGGTGCGGCACACCTACCGCTAGTACTCTTCTCTGACGGCTCGAAACTGATACAGCCGACAAACGCCCAAATTGCTGAGAAAATTGGGCTAAGTACACGGGCTCAAAAGCCATTTTACGACTTGGTAATTGTTGGCGGTGGTCCTGCTGGCTTGGCAGCAGCAGTTTATGGAGCCTCCGAAGGGCTACGCACAGTGATGATTGAACGGGAAGCCCCAGGAGGTCAGGCGGGAACGAGTTCCCGCATTGAGAACTATTTGGGGTTTCCAGTGGGCCTAAGTGGGGCGGATCTAGCTAGACGGGCTGTAACTCAGGCGAGACGGTTTGGCGTGGAGATCCTCAGTCCGCAAGAGGTGAAGGGAGTACGGGTGGAAGATCCATATCGGATCGTTGTCCTCTCTGACGGTAGCGAGATTAGCTGCCACGCACTGATGATTGCCACTGGCGTGTCGTGGCGCAAGCTCAACGTCCCCGGCATAGAAAAATTATGCGGTGCTGGCGTGTACTATGGTGCTGCCATGACCGAAGCCCTCTCCTGCCAGAATGAAGATGTTTATATTGTGGGTGGGGCTAACTCAGCCGGACAGGCAGCGATGTATATGTCTAAGTACGCCAGCAATGTCACCATGCTGGTGCGCGGTGACTCGTTGGCTAAAAGCATGTCGCAGTACTTGATCGATCAAATCGCGGCAACAGAGAACATTAGAGTATGCCTGCACTGTAGTGTTGTTGAGGTTAAGGGCGAAACCAGTCTAGAGGCAATTACTATTGCTCATGCAGATACGGGTGAAAAGGAAACTTTACCTGCAACTTCGCTCTTTATCATGATTGGCGCTGCGCCTTGTACCGATTGGCTAGATGGCGTGGTGGAGCGAGACGAGCGGGGCTTCGTGATTACTGGGCGGGACTTGATGCATGATGGACGCCCTAAAGGATGGATACTGGATCGCGATCCGTTTTTACTTGAGAGCAGCGTACCAGGCATTTTTGTGGCGGGAGATGTGCGGCAGGGCTCTGTGAAGCGAGTCGCGTCTGGGGTGGGTGAGGGTTCAATTGCGATTCAGTTCGTGCATCAATATCTCAGCAAGGTGTAGTTCAGCTCAAGGTGAGATTTCTATGAGTTCAACCTGTAACCATCTCAATTTGATCCAAGAAGTTACGCCAAGTGCGAATGGCTGTGAGGAGTGTCTCAAAACCGGAGACAGATGGGTGCATCTACGTCTGTGTCTCATTTGCGGGCATGTCGGTTGTTGCGATTCCTCGAAGAACAAGCACGCTACTAAACACTTTCACGCCACTGGGCATCCAATCGTGAAGTCAGCTGAGCCGGGTGAGGATTGGAGTTGGTGCTACGTTGATCGGACGTTCGTCTGATTTCAACATGTGGCTAACATTCTCAAACAGCCATGCGATGAAGGGGTAATTCGGTCTTCTCCCTGTACTGAACCCTGCTCAAGAAATAGCGGACGGTGGGTGTTGGCAGCAACTATCCTTGGCTCCAGCATGGCTGTAATTGACGGCACTGTGGTTAACGTAGCGTTGCCAGTGTTGCAAGCAGAGTTGCAGGCAACGGTAGCTGATGTGCAGTGGATTGTTGAATCTTATGCGTTGTTTCTTGCTGCCTTAATTTTGGTTGGTGGGTCGTTAGGCGATCGCTTCGGGCGGCGGCGGATCTTTGCCTATGGTGTAGCTATTTTTGCCGGAGCTTCAGTCTGGTGCGGACTCTCAACTTCTGTCAATCAACTAATTGTAGCGCGGGCGGTGCAGGGGATAGGTGGTGCGTTGCTGGTGCCAGGCAGTCTGGCAATCATTAGTGCCTCTTTCAGTGGCGAGCAGCGCGGACAGGCAATTGGCACCTGGTCGGGCTGGAGCGCTATCACTTCGGCTTTAGGTCCAGTGCTAGGTGGCTGGTTGGTGGAACATGTCTCTTGGCGCTCCGTCTTTTTCCTGAACATTCCACTAGCAGCTGTTGTCCTAGGCATCGCCTTTTGGCGGGTACCAGAGAGCCGCAATGTCGAGACGGCGAGGCTGGATTGGTGGGGGGCGATGCTAGCAACAGTTGGGCTAGGAGCGAGCGTGTATGCTCTTATCTCATCGTCAAGCCTGGGCTTGAGCAATCCAGTCGTCCTCAGCTTCCTCGTGGTCGGTGTCTTGATCTTGGGTGCGTTTGTTTTTGTAGAAGCTCATACTCGATTCCCAATGATGCCGCTATCCCTGTTTCAGTCGCGGACCTTTAGTGGGGCAAATTTACTGACACTGCTGTTGTACTCAGGTCTGAGCGGGGTCTTATTTTTTTTGCCCTTCAATTTAATTCAAGTCCAGGGTTATTCGGCTACAGCTGCTGGTGCCGCTTTGCTACCTTTTATCCTAATTATGTTTCTGCTCTCCCGTTGGTCTGGCGGATTGGTCGGTCGCTACGGTGCGAAGCTACCACTAGTTGTCGGTCCCACGATTGCCGCTGTGGGGTTTGCTTTGTTTGCGGTGCCAGGGATTAGTGGCAGTTATTGGACAACCTTTTTCCCCGCAGTGGTGGTGCTGGGTGTAGGCATGGCAATTAGCGTTGCACCGCTGACGACAACTGTCATGGGCGCAGTCAAAACTAGCCAAGCTGGCATCGCTTCAGGAATTAACAATGCTGTAGCTCGGACAGCTGGGTTGTTGTCAATTGCAGTACTGAGTCTTGTTGTCTTGGCTGCCTTTGATCGTGGTCTTAATCGGCGACTAGCAATGCTGAAGATTCCACCTGAAGTGCAGCACCTACTTGAACCACAGCGAAATAAGCTAGCTGGAACAGAGGTACCACCTGGTCTTAGTCCCGAGATCAATGCAGTTATTCACCGCGTGATCGCCGAGGCTTTTGTAGACGGTTTCCGTTTGGTAATGCTTGTAGCTGTTGGGCTAGCGCTATTAAGTGCATTTGTGGCTTTGGTGATGATTAGAGAGAAATCACGCCAGGCAAAAAAACACTTTACATAACAGCAATAAATTTGAAGACTTTGTTACATTGGATACAAGTAATTTTTAAATCTTACTTAAGTTAGAGCAATTTTTAGAAAGCCGCCACATACAATTACAGATATACAATAAATCGTTCATCTCTTGCTTAAAACTTGCAGTATTTGGCTAAGTTACAGTCGGAGACGGAAGTAAGGAGTTATCCTGAAGGAACGCGCCTCACTTAACCACCATGACTTTTGAGGCGAAAGCTATGAAACACTTTGACACAAAATCTGGCACCACCCGCATAAAGATGGTGGCACAGCATCAGACAGAAAGCATACCTATGTCTAGGCACCCTCAAGCAGTGGTGCCTAGGTCTGTGCCTAGCTGCTTAGGTGGGGCTACGATGGCAATTGCTTCAAATATTTATTGGGACTGATAAGCAGTCGAAAACCAATAGCATTTGTCCAAATATACAGTCAGCCTGTTTAACAGACAGGCTGAACCTGTGTCTTGAGAATTGACGGCGACGTTTCACACGTAATTTAAGAAAATTCATACGGTTACTAGCAGGAGTTAAGAATTGAGATGAATACCACCAAGGTCAAAAAGCCCTCACAAAATCAGCTACTTGAGACATCAAGTAATGACAATCAGAGCAGTTTTGACTTCGAGCTTTGGGTCAAGGCAGTTAGACCTCAGTTACTGGCTGCAATCCAGAGGCATTCAGGTGATCGGATCACCGATTAAACAAATGCTCTTAGCATAGGGGAGTAGGGAAGTTTTAATTTCTACTCCCTTTTTGGCGTTGAGCTTCGTATAGTATCAAAGCAGCAGCGATCGCGACATTCAAGGACTCTACCCCTGAATTTAGGGGAATCCTGACTGGCAAATCTGCCATTGCCTTTAAAGCTGCTGACAGTCCAGCTCCTTCATTCCCCAGCACGATTAAAGTTGGACGCTGCAAGTCTAATTCCCAGTAAGTGGACTCAGCACTGGCTTGGGTTGCCACCACTTGCGCTCCAAATTGCTGACACTGCCGCACAACTGAGGTCAAATCAGGACTTACCGCCATTGGTAGCCGGAACCATTGTCCAGCCGATGCTCGTAACACCTTGGGATTTTCCAGATCCACACAATCCCCGCTTAACCACAGCCCAGCAGCACCAGCAGCAACAGCTGTGCGAATGATCGTACCGAGATTGCCAGGATCTTGCACTGTTTCTAAGCCCAGAGCTATACCTGTGAACGGTATTGCTGGTTGTCTGTGGCTATCTCGTTTTGCCGTTGCCATCACTCCATCTGGCTGAACAGTGGTAGCGAGTGTTTTTAACACTTCTGGACTCACAATTTCTACCCGCTCAGCCTGACGACAGGCTAGCTTCCAAAGCTGCGGGTGACGTTCCTGCCATTGTGGAGTACAGCATACAATCTCTAGAGGATGATTGACGGCACAAGCTGCTTCTAATAGATGAGTCCCTTCTAATAAGAAGAGTTGCTGATCTCGTCGCTCTTTAGCGGCGTGCAGCTTACGAATCTGCTTGACCAGAGGATTCTGCAAACTGGTTAGCATTGTCTCCTATGCGGAACCCGGGACTTGAACCCGGAAGCCTTGCGGCACTAGAACCTGAATCTAGCGCGTCTGCCAATTCCGCCAGTTCCGCGTGACGACTTATATTTTAGCGACAGTCTTTCATTATGACTACGTTACCAGTCTTTGTCAACCGCAAAACCTTTGAAAATTCAAAACCCCTGCCCCCAGCTCGTCCCTGCTCCCCTGCCTCTTCTGATAAGTGGGAGCCTACAGCTAGCTTGCCAACACGACTTCTTTAGCACACACCTCTAGATTTATGAAAGCTTTACTGTAGAATCGAAACCAACTTATGACATGTAAAAGTTCTGATTTAAGTGTGCAAAATAGAGCTATTCCTATGATTGACCCCAACGGTTCACCTGAAGTTAACCCCTCACTCTTAGAGATTTGGGGTGGCTCTCCTCTCAAAGGTCATGTGAAAATTAGCGGGGCAAAAAATTCAGCACTGGCAATTATCGCTGGAGCCTTACTGTGTTCTCAGGATTGTTACATTCGTAATGTTCCTTCACTAGTTGATGTCAGGCGAATGAGCCAGCTCCTTCTCTCTTTGGGCGTGAAGCTAGAGCAGCACGGCGATATTCTAGAAATTGATGCAAGTGACGTTAGACACTCCCAAGCTCCCTACGAACTGGTAAGTCAACTGCGAGCCAGTTTTTTTGTTATTGGTCCTCTCTTAGCCCGGTTAGGGATTGCTCAAGTACCACTCCCCGGCGGTTGCACAATTGGAGCTAGACCCGTTGATCTTCACGTCCGAGGTTTACAAGCAATGGGGGCTGACGTTCAGATTGAGCATGGAATGGTGCATGCCTATGTTAGTGATGGCAGTCGTAAGCTCAAAGGAGCGAAGATTTACCTAGACTACCCTAGTGTTGGTGCTACCGAAACCTTGATGATGGCGGCAACTTTGGCAGAAGGGGAAACGACGATAGAAAACGCTGCCCAAGAGCCAGAAGTGGTAGATTTAGCAAATTTCTGCCAGGCAATGGGGGCAAAAATTCGCGGTGCAGGAACTAATACGATTGCGATCGCTGGCGTCCCCAGCCTACATTCCACAGACTACAAAATTATTCCAGACCGAGTTGAGGCAGGGACATTTTTGGTGGCTGGGGCAATAACGCACTCAGAGCTGAGCCTAGCGCCAGTTGTGCCAGAACATTTGATGGCAGTTATTGCGAAGCTACAGGATATTGGAGTGCAGGTGATAGATGAATCACCTAACAGCCTGCGAATTATTCCAGGGCAAAGTCTCACAGCAACAGATATTGAAACCTTACCCTACCCTGGCTTTCCCACAGATATGCAAGCACAATTCATGACTTTGCTAACTCTCAGTAAGGGGGATAGCGTGATCACAGAAACGGTTTTTGAGAATCGGTTGCGTCATGTAGCAGAGTTGAATCGCATGGGGGCAGATATTCGAGTTAAAGGCAACCATGCGCTGATTCGTGGAGTACCAATGTTGTCGGGAGCGCCA
>JAFAVL010000495.1 GCA_019242465.1 Chroococcidiopsidaceae cyanobacterium CP_BM_RX_35
AAATCCTCCTGACTCATTTTATTTAATTCTGTGATAGCATAAGACATAATTAGCAATAGAGACTTAAACTAACTTGTATACAGTACACTGTATACCTAAGCCCATCTAATATTTTGTATATCTTTATACTATCTAAGATATAAATAAGAGTAGACGTAGCGAGGAGCAAAATGAGAGGAATTGACTGGCAGCACCCTTTCATCGCCCTACAAGCTTAACTAATCCAACTCCACTAAAGTAGAGCCCCAACACAGCACCAGCCAAGAGGCTTTGAGTCAAGGGATCTGTAGAGGGTGTGAGAACCGCTCCTAGAACTGCCGCTCCTAGGACCACGTAACGCCAACTAGAAAGCATCTGCCCTGAAGAGACAATTCTCAACAAGCCAAGCAGAATCTGAATAATCGGAATCTGGAATGCTAACCCGGTACTGAATAACAGCAGTAAGACAAATTCAAAATAGCGGTCTATCGACCACAGTTGCTCCACCACCCCTGCCCCATAGTTGACGAAGAAATTGAGGGCAGCAGGAATGAGAAGCAAGTAGGCAAATACCAAACCCGCCCCAAACAGCAAACTAGACCCTAAAACTACTGGTCCAAGCAATCGACGTTCGCGGCGGGTTAGTCCTGGTAAGACAAACAGAATAATTTGGTAGAGAACAAACGGACTAGCAACCAGCAAGCCACTGTAACCCGCCACTTTGAGGGAGACAAAAAAGTATTCTCCTGGCGCTAGCTGGAGAAACTTGACGCCTTGGGCTGGAACTTCCAGCAGTTGGACAATAGGTTTAACAGCAATGAAGCAACCAATGACGCCTAGCACCACGGCAATCAGCGCGTAAAAAATCCGCTGCCGCAACTCCTCCAAGTGTTCAAACAGAGTCATCTCGACCTCATTGGGCAACTCGTCAAGATTTTCATCTGTCAAGGCGACTTTTTCTGCCGCAGTCTGCGGTTCTAGATTGGTGGTTGAACCTGATGTAGGCATACTGTCTACCTCTGAGGGCGGAGTCATGTCTCAGCTTCGGATGCAAGGTTTGTTCTCTTATTCTATTGAGTTTCGGGTCAACCACCACAGCACACTTGAGTTCTCCCTACTCTTTGCAAAGGTGCTTAACCCCATCCTCTTGGCACGGAAGGGCTAGCCTAAGGGTTTCATGCCCCCATCAAATAAAAATAGGGCTTACGCCCTAAACCCATTTTTAGTACAAATGTACTATAATAATAGAGTAACAGTCAGTCAGTAGATGACGTTGGACAGGAACTGCCCAGCGGCACAAATCGACTGGACACAAACTTTGGGTGATGACGATGTCATCTATTTTTGCTTCAAGATCCGATTCGGTTTACAGTACGACTGCCAATCAACCTTTTCTTGAGGCTAAGGGCTACTACCAGGATGGCGATTACACCTTTTGGGAACCAACTGATCCCACCGACTTAGAGCCTGAAACCTGCAACCATGGTCCTGGTGCTATGAAGCTAGGAGAGATTGACGACTACGACGGCTCGGATTGCGAAGAGTTTTAGCAAAAACAGCGCAAAACCTGTTTTGCGCTGTCTTTACTACATTCAAATGAGGTAGCAATCGTGAACGATAAAGCTAAGCTATTCCAAAAAATTCTGGCAGTACAGAAAGTGCTAACACCATCAGAAAAGACCGGGTGGAACGACTTTCAAAAGTACAATTACAGCTCAGCTTATGACGTGCTGTTGCCAGTTCAACGCGCCTGCAATGAACAAGGTTTAATTGTTGTCGCTGACTGTATTGATTCTAAAATTGAGCCAGGGCGAGCCTCCTGTAACATCCGCCTGACTATTGCTGATAGCGAAACGGGTGAATCTTTGAGCGTGACAGCCCCTGGCTATGCCGAAGATTTCAGCTATAAGGAAAATCGACCCAACGGTGACAAAGCAATCTATAAAGCTATCACTGGTGCAACTAAGTACGCTGTCCGCTCTTTCTTTTGCCTGCCTTCAGAGGATGACCCAGAGCGCACGCCTAACAAGCTATCTGTTAGACTAACTACCGATCGCAGTAGATTAGATCCACAGTTAATCGAGCAGACGACTACAGAACTCAAGCGACTAGGTTGGTCAAACCAACAAGGACGTTTATACCTGGAAAATACCTTTGGAAAATCGAGCCGTCAGCAGCTGACTAAGCCAGAGTTGCAGCAATTTCTGCATCACTTGCGATCGCTGCCAATATCCGAAACCCCACCACCTGCTACCGTTGTGGAAGTAAATGCACCGCTGCGCTCTTAAAGGAAGCTCTTTGCATGACTGAGCCATCTGCTTTTCTCCCCGTCGATCCACAACCTCAGCCCAAGCCCCGTTCACTCTTTCAAATTAGTGACGACCTAGAACGTCTAAATACTTTATTAGATGATGCAGGGGATGATACCCAGCAACAAGAGTTGCTTGTTCAGTGGTTTGAACAACTAGGTACAGAACGTGATCGCAAGTTGGACGGGTACGCCGCCCTGATTGCAGAAATGCAGGCACGGGCAGAGGTGAGGAAAGTAGAAGCCAAGCGGCTGATGGCATTGGCAACGGCTGATGAGCAACGGGCGCGACTGCTCAAAGAGCGACTGAAGTGGTTCTTCGAGACTCACAAACTCAAAACTATAGAGACGCCCCGTTATCGGCTATCTTTAGCCAAAAATGGCGGTAAAGCTCCTCTAATCTTAAAAGATGAAATAGAACCTGAAGAGCTACCGGAACGCTTTCAGCAAGTTTCGGTAGCTCCTAACACAGCGGTCATCCGTGCAGCATTGGAAGCTGGGGAGGTACTAGATTTTGCTCAACTAGGGGACAGAGGAACGAGTTTGAAAATCAAATAAACCTAGTGGCAGAAAAATCCACAGAAAGTCATTCAGTTTACGCCACGTCTCGTCGCGGAGCAGTTAAAAATTGACGCAAGCTCAGTAAACTTAGTGTTTGCCCTAAATTCAGCGGCAACATTGATATTCCTTCTAACCGGGACTGCACCCAGCCTTCTCCCCAATACCATTCGTGAAACCCATCAATTCCCTGACTGAGTAATAGACGTAAGCAATTGGGTGCCGCTACCTCAACTTGATGTTGAATTGCAATTGGTCCAGTCCAGGTTGTGAATGTTAACCCTTGATGCAACTGCTCTGGCATTCCAGCAGCGAAGCCCTGAGCCCAAAGCCATTGTTGTAGCTTGCCGGGGCGGAGGATACTGTCTTTAATAGCAGATTGGGTTGCTTCAACCTCAATTCGCAGTTGGCTTTGTTGAAAAGTACCTAGCATAAAGATCTAACAAGTAAGGGGAGAAACGATTTATTATTGATCGTAGCTCTTCAGGATTTTTCTCCTAATCGTTAACCGGATGTCACCCTCAAGACTGAGGTAGCCACTATCACAGACTTGTAACAATGATGTCTTGAATTGCTAAGTAAAACTGTTGAGTAACAGGTGATCCTAAGCAGTTTTAGAGGCTGACTTGGAGGGGGAAGGCATGACTACTGGTGTTTGGGTTCTCGGAGATCAGCTCTGGGCTGGACAGTCAGCGCTGCAAAGTTGTGCCAAACAGCACAAGCAGATCCCTGTAATATTTATTGAGTCACTCACTCACGCCCAAGAACTGCCATATCACCTACAGAAACTCGTACTGGTTTGGTCAGCAATGCGCCACTTCGCTACAGAGTTACGTAACTGCGGTTGGTCTGTGACATACACTCAGGCAGAGAACTTTAAAACCCCACTGATTGATTGGATCAAGCAACACCAGATTACGCAACTGTGTGTCATGACTCCAACCGATCGCCCCTTCTGCCAATTAATTCAAAAGCTAGATCTTCCCTGCCAAGTGACTTTCACACCCAACAACCGCTTTGTCTGGAGCGACGAGGAGTTCAAACAATGGGCAAGTTCTCGTAAGCGCCTGATAATGGAGGACTTCTATCGGGAAGGACGACGGCGCTTCGACATTTTAATGGTAGGTAAGCAGCCTGCCGGGGGGAAGTGGAACTTTGACCAGCAGAATCGCAAACCGCCTAAAGGCAAACTCACGCTACCAGAAGCCCTCTGGTTTGAACCTGACCAAATTACCCAGGATGTAATCAACTGGGTAAGGCAGTCTAAAGCCTTCAAAGACAGCCAGGAATACTGGCAAGTAGAGCCGTTTCGGTGGGGAGTTACCCGTAAGCAGGCGCTACAGGTGCTTGAGTTTTTCATCCAAACCCGCCTATCTAATTTTGGTCCTTATCAAGATGCCATGGTGACCGGAGAGCAAACAATGTGGCACGCCATGCTCTCGCCTTACCTTAACCTAGGGTTACTTCATCCGCTAGAAGTGCTACAAGCTGCTGAACAGGCTTACTACGAAAATCAGAGCGAGTGGGAGCTGAATAGCGTTGAGGGGTTTATTCGTCAAATCCTTGGCTGGCGCGAGTACATGCACGGCATCTACATCCACATGGGCGAAGAATACCCAAACCATAACTGGTTTAACCATACTCATCCCTTACCTGCCTTTTACTGGACGGGCGAAACACAGATGAACTGCTTGCACCAAGTACTTAGCCAGGTGAAAGAGATTGGCTACGCTCACCATATTCAGCGCTTGATGGTGTTGAACAACTTTGCTCTGATTGCAGGTATCTCACCGCAAGAGCTTGAGGGTTGGTTTCATGCCGCCTTTATTGATGCCTACGACTGGGTGATGCAGACAAATGTGATTGGTATGGGGCAATTTGCTGATGGAGGGATGATGTCATCCAAACCTTATGCTGCCTCTGCGAATTACATCAATAATATGAGCGACTACTGCAAGCACTGCGTCTACAATCCACGTCGGCGGACTGGAGAACAAGCCTGTCCCTTTAACTTCTTTTACTGGGACTTCCTCTCCCGTCACTACAACCAGCTGAAGAACCAGCAGCGCATGACTCTAAGCCTGCGGAACCTAGAGTTGATTCCGCCGGAAGAAATGCAAACTATACGCCAACTTGCATCAGACTGGCGTGCTAGACATGCAGCAACCGAGTATCCTTTACTATCAACTCCAGATCATGGACAGGTTGAGCCAACTGCGAAATAGATACCTGGAGTGGTTCTTTTGAATAAAGACGAAGTGGACAGGGGATCAGCACTACCATAAAGTTCTTTTGCGCTTGCCTATTTATAACGACTCGAGTGCATATAAACAGTCCTAGCTATTTGGATACTAAACAACAGAACTAACATCACCCTTGCTTCCTTTGCTTTCTTAGTTCAGTTATACATTGAACAAAATTGTTGTTGCTGTAGTGATTTGCAACTGTTGCTGCATCCCTTAATGTCATGCAACAGGCAATTTTGCAGTGAGTTGGTTTACAGTATACACAATAATCTATTGATAGCATATATCATCACCTCCATCTTAGCTATCGAAATGAAAAAATTCTGTCTTAGAGAGCGTTTTTGAAGCTTCTAAACTAAGGCTAACAACCTGCTGTTACGATTCAATCTGCTGGCTCTTGCCATTAGCTGCTAGCTTCATCAAAAGCTTCAATGACTGCTAAACAAACTTTAGAAGTTACGAGCAGCAACATCACTAAGATCAGATGGGCTACTGCTAGGATTTTAAGTGCTATTTCAAAGGAAGTATTGTGGTTCATTGTTTGATCTCCTTTTAGCAATATCGCGCTATATCCTCACCGCATTCATCCGCCG
>JAFAVL010000506.1 GCA_019242465.1 Chroococcidiopsidaceae cyanobacterium CP_BM_RX_35
TATGTGCAGGGATAGACGGCATTAAGAACGAGATCGATCCAGGCGCTCCCTTAGATGTAGATATCTACGAACTCAGCCCAGAAGAACTGGCTAAGGTGCCCTCTACACCTGGTTCTCTAACGGAAGCGCTCGAAGCGCTAGAGAAAGACCACAGCTTCTTAACGTCTACAGGAGTTTTCACAGAAGACTTCATAGACAACTGGATTACGTACAAAATTGACAAAGAAATCAAGCCGTTGAGCCTGCGACCCCACCCCTACGAGTTTGCAATGTATTACGATGCATAATCTTATGTAATCTCAACGTTGATTGACAATTCAGTTAGCAGCCACCTCCAGGGTGGCTTTTTTTTGCTAGCTGAGCTTTTATCATTTTAGATATTGGATTGCGCAAGTTTGAGCGGTAGGCAGCTGCTCTACCTGTTGGTAGAACTATGCCAAGCCCCTCATCTTTTGTTACAATTATTCATACTAGGTAAAAAACATAGAATCGCCTCCAACCACTCCCATGCCTGACACTCTAGCCAAGTTGACATATCAAACTTTTCAGCAGGGCAAAAACTACTTTGGTTTAGCGCACAAAATTTTAAGTTCGCGGTTGATGAGTCTCGTTTCTCCTACCGTTGAGAGCAAAGGTACACCGATTTCCCCAGAACTTTTGACAAGAATTCGCCAAAGGTTTGACCAGTTGCTCGAAGTAGACTGGCAGGATGCTGAACAGGGCATATACCCCGAAAGCTTACTCTTTGATAACCCTTGGGAAGATTTTTTTCTCTACTACCCATTAGTCTGGTTGGACACGCCGCAAATTTGGGAACGGAACAAGCAGAAGCGAAATCAAGAGTTTTCCAAAGAGGTAGATACAAACGGTTACCCCAACTACTACCTGCAAAACTTTCATCACCAAACTGATGGTTATCTAAGCGATCTATCAGCCAATTTATACGATCTACAGGTTGAAATTCTCTTTGGTGGCTCAGCAGATCCAATGCGACGGCGGATTCTCGCTCCTCTAAAGCAAGGATTGCAAACTTTTAAAACAGTTCTACCCCAGCAGATCCGAATTCTAGATGTTGCCTGTGGTACTGGTCGTACCCTGAAATTAATCCGTAGTGCTCTGCCGCAAGCATCTTTGTTTGGCACCGATCTTTCACCTGCCTACTTGCGCAAAGCCAACCAGCTCCTATCTCAAATCCCAGGAGAACTACCCCAACTTCTACAAGCCAATGCCGAGGAGCTACCATACCTAGATAACTATTTCCATGCTGTTACTTGCGTTTTCCTCTTCCATGAGCTTCCTGCGGCAGTACGTCAGCGGGTAATTGAGCAGTGCTTCAGAGTCACTCAACCAGGCGGAACCTTTATCATCTGTGATTCAATTCAGCTGAGTGATTCACCAGAATTTCTTCCCGTCATGGAAAATTTTCATGAAACCTTCCACGAACCCTACTACAAAAACTACATCTCTGATGACCTGATCGAACGTCTAGAAACAGCAGGTTTCCAGAATATTACGACTGAGGTCCACTTGATGAGCAAGTATCTGATTGCTCACAAGCCAGTTGAGGGAGTAGGAGAATAGGGTTACCCTAACAGAAATGAGCGATCAGCTGTTGCAATATGAAGTTGCAACATTAATGCTGGCAGTTCATGAAACGACTGCTAATTCCTTGTCCTGGACATGGATGTTGTTGGCACAGCATCCACAAGTCCGAGATGATTAGGCGCAGATGCTCCGGTCGGAGCATCGAGGCAAAGTTCCATAAGTACCTATTTAACGCCTGCCAGGGGTTTTGAGGTAGCAAAGTAAGCATCCTGCTCAGCCCGCAGTTGGTCACTGAGTCTAGCTGGAGGCAATTCCACATCGTTATAGGTGAGGACCTGATCCTGGGGAACATCTCGTTTCAGGCGGCAGCCCTCAGCTAAGCCAATGGGAAGTAGGTGTTGCGCTTGGGTAATATCAGAGTTTTCACACTGACCGTAGGTCATGAAGTAACCGATACCATCCAGAATTTCCCCAGCTTTGAGGTCAGTTTTGGCAGTCGTCACCACATCCACTAAAGGACCAGCCAAAGGAGACAAGACAGCATCCTGAAACAAAACCGCCCTGGCAACTGACAACGGCACCTCAAAGTGGCAAAGATGATAAGGCGTGTAGAAGCTGTAAAGAGGACCTTCACCTAACTTGTACAAGTTGAGGTAGTGACGCTGCTTCGGATCGTCGTGAGTTGCCAGTACGAACACGCCTGGACCAGGTTGAGCACCCACCACATAATCCACAATGCCCCCCCAGCCTTTGAGCTGCTCGAGATCATAAATCTTGGTCATCTCGTCGATATGCCCCCTGTGGTCATACCCAAACATGCCACGTTTGGCTACCTGCATCCCTGTCGCATTCGCCACGATTGCTTGCTCAAAAGAGATTTTAGTCCCATCCGCAAAGCTCGTCACCATATAAGGCTTTTGACCCCAACGCTGCGCGAACGCCTCTTGAGTAATGGGGGTGCGGTAAGGATCTTGTAGACCTTTAATGTTGCCACAAACTAAAGGAGTCAGCCCGATGCTGTTCACAAACCGATACAGGTTCATCTGCACTCCCGGTTGGTCACCATCACAAGCACTGAGAATCACACCAGCGCGGTCTGCGTACACCTTCAGAATTGGACCAATCGTACCATCGAGTTCGGCATTCATTAAGATGATGTGCTTGTGATGGCTAATTGCTGCCATCACCACAACAGCACCAAACTCAATTGCCCCTGTGACTTCAATCAGTGCCTCAATGCCATCCGCTTGACACAGCAGCATCGCGTCTTCTGTCACTGCAGATTGCCCCAGAGCAATCGCCGACTCTAGGCTAGTGACAGAATTAACTACCCGCACATCTTCAATCCCTGCCTCCGCATAAGCTCGCTTCCCCCCATCTAAGTTGCGGTTGGAAATCGCCACTAGCTCCATCCCAGGTACCGAATTGACGATCTGATTGGCAATGCCTCGACCCATGAAGCCGGCACCAATCATCCCCACTTTAATTGGGTTGCCAGCTGCGGCACGGGCTTGCAGTCCCTTATCAACAATAATCATGATTCAACTCCTACGCAAGCAGATCTATATAAAGGCCAAGCTGCATCTTTGGCGGAAATTTCACTCACAGCCAACGGCCACTCAATCCCCAAGGCTGGGTCATCATAGCGCAGACCACGCTCGGATCCTGGAGTGTAAAACTCCCCAACTTGATACACCACCTCTGCTGCATCTGTCAGCGTTTGGTAGCCATGGGCAAACATCTCTGGTACGTACAGGGCGCGACGATTTGCCGCTGTGAGTTCCACACCGATGTGCAACAGAAATGTTGGGGAATCTGGACGCATGTCGATAATCACGTCATAGATAGCGCCCTGACTACAGCGCACTAACTTCGTTTCTGTGGCTGGGGCAGTTTGATAGTGCATTCCCCGCAGCGTACCCTGTTTATCGTTGAAAGACAAATTGCATTGTGCGACAGTTGGTTGCAGTCCCAATTCCGAAAATTCTCTGGCACAGAAAGTCCGAGCAAAAAAACCTCGCTGGTCCTGACGTGGCTCCACATCGATGATGAATGCATCCTTGAGCCGAGTTTCTGTGAAAATCATCGCTTGCTCCAGAAGAAATCTCGATCGATTTGCTGCGTCCGAATCAGATACTCCAATTGCTTTAAGCGCGTGAAGCCTCTAAACAAAAAGGTGTCTTGGGACATATCGATTTGAGTAAATAAATCAAATAGTTGCTGGGCACCCAGAGCCGCATTCCAGTCACATTTGAATCCCGGCAGGGTGTGGTTAATCTTGTCAAAAGACACTCGGTAGCTACGGTTGTCCGCACCATTGTTACCAAAGCTCAGTTCGCAGCCTGGGAAGATTTGAGCAATGATTTCCGCAATTTCTTTGACTCGATAGTTGTTGTTGCTATCTCCGACGTTGAAGATTTGGTTGTGCACAATGTCGCGCGGCGCTTCCAGGGCACAGACAATCGCCTGGCAAATATCCAGGGCATGCACGAGTGGACGCCACGGCCGCCCATCACTTGTCATCTTGATTTCTTTCGTCGTCCAAGCCAACCCGGCGAGATTATTCAAGACAATATCGAAACGCATTCTCGGAGAGGCGCCAAAGGCAGTCGCGTTGCGCATGAAGCTGGGAGAGAAACTGTCATCAGCGAGGGATTTCACATCTCGCTCTACTAGCGTTTTACACTCCGCATAGGCGGTTTGGGGATTGACAGGATTTGCTTCGGTGACGTCACCATCTGTCGCCACGCCATAGACGCTACAGGAAGACATATACACAAAGCGACGCACGCCCGCTGCCTTGGCCAGCTTGGCCAAGCGCACTGAACCTTGATGGTTAATCTCATAGGTGATCGTCGGAGATAGCTGTCCGGTCGGATCGTTGGAAAGTTCCGCCATGTGCACGACTGCCTCCACAGCTTGTAAATCCTCGGCACTGATGTGGCGGATATCTTTGTTTAGGGTTTTAGCCGTTAGCTCACTACCGTTGTACAACCAACCAACCTTATAGAAGCCCGTGTCGACTCCCATGACTTCGTGCCCATTTTGCATCAACAGTGGAGGCAATAACGAGCCGAGGTATCCTTCTGTTCCAGTGACTAATATTTTCATTGATGTCAAACCTA
>JAFAVL010000550.1 GCA_019242465.1 Chroococcidiopsidaceae cyanobacterium CP_BM_RX_35
CTCTCGTCAAAAACACCGGGGAATGAGTTGGTCTACCAAAGGTAGTAAAGCCTTATGCCTACTCAAGGTGGCTGAACTTAATGGGCGATGGCAGCAATTGTGGTTCCCCGCTTAGCCAACCTGATCACCGGAAAATTTACAGCAGGATTTTACTTGCTGCTAATCACATATAGGTTGGTCTAATAAGTTAATGAGCTTGGGAAGAGCTTCCCAAGCTCACATTTCCCAATCTTTTGATTGAGATTAAGTGGGGAAATGCCTACGCTAGCTATTCAAAAATGACCTTTTGCGGCATCCCTGGCAAGCTAGCATCAAACCGCCCAGAGTTAAGAAACCCAGCGCTACACTTGGTTCAGGAACCGAAGCTAGCTGTGGTACTCCAGTAATAGTCCTTTGCTGAGTAATCTGGACTGAGCTATTAAGACCAGTTGCGGCTAAGGGAAACGTATACTCGAAGGCAGTGGCAACGTCACCATCAAGCGGTCCAGAGCTGTTATTCAGGTTATATGCCGTTCCAGAATTAAGTTCACCTAAAAGAGTCGAGGCATTATTGACTTCATAACGCCGTGTTACACCACTTCTTGCTGTCAAATTTACACTACTATCGGCTTCAGTCCCATTCGGCTCTGTCTGCTGGGCATTAATAGTGGTGCCCAGGCCCAGACCAGCTGAAGCTGTGTCACCATTTGGAGTGTTATTCAGATCGTAGTCGGTATAGGTGAAGTAAGCAAAATTCGACAAGCTTTGACCACTTAGGTTGGTAATCTTAGTAACTGATTGGAGGATGGAAGTACCACTACCAGGATCACCGCCCTGTAGTGTGGAGGTGAAGTCAAGCCGAAATCGCGAATTGGCTGCATTCTCTAGATACTCTGAAGTGTAAGAGTTAGCAGCCTGCGAAACGCTGACTAGTTTCAGTGTGCCTAATCTGTTATCGCTAGTGCTTCCGGCACCACTTGGGGTGCGGAAAAAACTTACCGCAGTGTTGACCTGATTAACACCGTCAACTGAGTATTTATACAAGCCACCTGGTTTGGTGGTGTCAATTGGTGGGACAACGTTGTAGTCAACTTCTGAGTTGCCGTTTGTTAAGGTTATTGTGGTTGCCGTTGCCTTGGCTGGTGAGCTGACAACTCCAAGAGCAGCCAATGTAGTGGCAATGACCCCCAGACGAGCTATCAGCAGTAGCCGCTTACGCTTTTTAGTGTGTTCGCTCACAAACATTCCTCGCTTTCGCATTTACTTTGCCGGTTTTGTGGTTTGAAATGAAACTAGCCGATGAGATTGGAAAGCGACTCCTCATCACTCCCAAGTAGGAACAATTTAGATCTGCCGCCAAGAGCTTTCGCAAGGCAGCACCCACCTCTGCATCTGCAAGCAGATAGCAGTTTTGTAGTGTATTTAGATGTGAGCGTATATCTTGCAGACAGAATGATTTGTGATCTGACGTCGTCAGAACTAGATTTCATCGAAATCTCATATTTGTAACTGTTATGTAAAGCTTATGTAAATGTTTGTGTAATTGACAAGGTTAAATGTATAGACCTAAACGTACCCTTAACTCGCCAGCTGGGTAGGTTCTAGGGGTTATGCCTACTCAGCTAGCAGCTCATACAGGTTCCTGCGGTTACTTAGTAACCTTCGATTGTATAACCCGCAGCCGTAATCGCCTGTTTGATACTCTCTTCTGAAGCAGCAGATTCTACGCTAACTGTCTTAGCTTTTACATCCACGTCCACTTTGGCATCAGGTTCCATCGTGGTAATGGCCTCGGTAATCGTTTCTACACAGCCAGAACACATCACATTTGGGACTTTAAGTTTAAGCGCCATAACAACCTACTAGGTTTAAGTCGGTTTCAAGCCATCATTTTACTGCTGTCAGCGCGATCGCTCACCACACTATGGAGAAATAGGGGAACTCGGGGTCCCCACCTTGTGGGGATTAGGGGCAGTAGGGTGTTTGCGGAGCATGCGCGTAGCGCATTAGGGAGTCAAGAGAGTAAATCTTTGAGACTTGGAGTGAACTTGTATAGCTCTAACCCGATGCAAAATGTAAAAATAACTAAAGAGAGACATCATGCTCTTGCATTTCTAAGACGTAATTCAGATGCGTCTAGACAAAATTAAAACTTGATAAACGCCCATGCCTCCTCTCCAGTACCTCAGCGGTAACGAAATTCGGCGAAAATTCCTTGACTTCTACGCCCAAAGAGGACACAAAGTCCTGCCTAGTGCCTCTCTGGTGCCAGAAGACCCCACGGTGCTGCTGACGATTGCTGGGATGCTGCCATTTAAGCCGATATTTTTGGGACAGCGATTGCCAGAAGCTCCCCGCGCTACTACCTCTCAAAAGTGCATCCGTACTAACGATATTGAGAATGTGGGGCGCACTGCTAGGCATCACACCTTTTTCGAGATGCTAGGTAACTTTAGCTTTGGGGACTATTTCAAAGAGCAAGTGATCGCTTATGCTTGGGAATTGTCGACAAAAGCCTTTGGCTTATTGCCAGAACACCTAGTTGTGAGTGTTTATCAGGAAGATGACGAAGCCTTTGCGATTTGGCGTGACAAAATTGGTTTTCCTGAAACTCGGATTAAGCGATTGGGAGCAGATGACAATTTTTGGGCAGTAGGTCCTACTGGTCCTTGTGGTCCCTGCTCGGAAATATACTACGACTTCCATCCCGAACGCGGTGATGCAGAGATTGACCTGGAGGATGGTACTCGGTTTATCGAGTTCTACAACTTGGTATTCATGCAGTACAACCGGGATAGTGATGGCAATCTGACACCGCTTCAAAAGCAGAATATTGATACTGGTCTGGGCTTAGAGCGGATGGCGCAGATCCTTCAAGGCGTCCCAAATAATTACGAAACTGATCTGATATTCCCAATTATTAAGACTGCGGCTGAGATTGCAGGCATTGACTACAGCAAAAGTGACGAGCAGACCAAGATTTCCCTCAAGGTGATTGGCGACCACAGCCGGGCTGTGGTTCATATGGTTGCCGATGGCATTACAGCGAGCAACACCGGACGTGGCTACGTGTTGCGGCGATTAATTCGCCGAGTGGTGCGACACGGACGACTGATTGGGATTCAGGGAGAATTTTTGACAGCGTTGGCAGAGACGGCGATCGCGCTCTCAGAATCGGCCTATCCCAATGTGCGCGAACGGGAGTCTGCTATTAAAGCTGAGCTGCAACGAGAAGAAGCTAGCTTCCTCAAAACCTTGGAGCGGGGTGAGAAACTGCTTGCTGAAATTATGGAGCGCGAACCAAAGCAGATTCCAGGGCGCGATGCCTTTACCCTCTACGACACCTATGGCTTTCCCTTGGAACTGACTCAGGAAATTGCCGCTGAGCATGACATGATAGTAGATGTAGAAGGCTTTGAAGCAGCAATGGAGGAGCAGAGAGATCGTTCGCGAGAAGCCCATGAAATCATCGATCTGACTGCACCTGACTTGCTTAACCAACTATCAGCGGGAATTAATGCCACCCAGTTTCTGGGCTACACCCAGCCTTCAACCCCAGCACAAGTCTTTTCTCTGATTGCTGACGGTAAGCAAGTCGAGTCAGCAGAGGCGGGAGCTGAGGTGCAGGTAGTTTTAGATCAAACCCCTTTCTATGCTGAATCTGGCGGACAGATTGGGGATCGCGGCTATCTGTCGGGTGATGCCGTGTTGGTGCGGATTGAGGATGTCCAGAAAAAAGCTGGTATTTACATCCACTATGGTCGTATCGAGCGCGGTAGTTTGCGACTAGGCGATCCCGTCACCGCTCAAGTTGACCGTGCCTGCCGTCTCCGGGCTCAAGCCAACCACACCGCTACCCACCTCCTGCAAGCAGCCTTGAAGCAGATTGTTGATGATTCAATTTCTCAGGCTGGTTCCCTTGTCGCCTTTGATCGACTGCGCTTTGACTTCAACTGTCCTCGTCCTCTCACTCCCGAAGAGTTACAGCAGGTAGAAGAGCAGGTCAACACCTGGATTGCCGAAGCTCATTCTGCCCAGATTGAGCTACTGCCAATCGCCGAAGCCAAGGCTAAAGGGGCGATCGCAATGTTCGGTGAAAAGTACGGCGATGTTGTACGAGTGATTGACTTTCCTGGGGTGTCCATGGAATTATGTGGCGGCACCCACGTGAGCAACACGGCTGAGATTGGCGTGTTTAAAATTATCTCGGAAACGGGGATTGCGTCTGGTGTGCGGCGGATTGAAGCAGTGGCAGGACCAGCTGTTTTGGAATATCTGAATGTCCGCGATCGGATCGTGCGGGAATTGAGCGAACGATTTAAAGTCAAACCGGAAGAACTCCCCGAACGAGTGACCAGCCTTCAGAACGAAGTCAGAACCACTCAAAAGCAACTGGAAACTCTCAAAGCCCAACTCGCTCTAGCGAAATCTGACCAGTTACTTACAACAGCCGAATTAGTAGGTGAACACAAAGTCTTAGTTGCTCAACTAGAAGATGTCGATCCAGAATCTTTGAAGACAGCAGCTGAACGGCTACTGCAAAAACTGGGTAACGGTGCTGTGGTGCTAGGATCAGCACCTGAAGCTGGAAAGGTTAGTCTAGTGGCAGCTTTTAGCCCAGCGGTTAACAAGAAAGGATTGCAAGCTGGCAAGTTTATTGGAGAAATCGCTAAACTCTGCGGTGGTGGTGGCGGTGGACGCCCCAACCTCGCTCAAGCTGGCGGACGCGATCCCAGTCAGTTGCCAGCAGCTTTGGAAACGGCTCGGACTCAGTTGCAATCAGCATTGAACGCCGCTTAACGATCGGAAAACCATAGATAAAAGGAGTGGAATATGGGGCGCTTAAATCCCTACACCCTACAGATGCAAATCACGCGCATGTATGAACAAGGGCAGTCATTCTTCGCCAAGATGAAGGTGCAAGATTGGCTGCGAGAGCGGAATCAAGATCCCGCAGACTACGACATTATTTTTCACTCCAAGCCTGCTCCACCTGGTTCGGATACTATAATCGCGATTGAAATTGAGCTGCGTCGTAAGGATGGACAGCCTGTTGATCAGTGGCTGCAAGAACAAGCTAATCTTCATGCTTAATGAGAGGGAGGCGAGACAAAGCTAGAATAGAGATCTATTGTAGCTTTGCCACAATCTATAATCCATGACCACTGCTGAACTAGTTAAAACGCAGTATGAAGCTGTGATTGGGTTAGAAACTCACTGCCAGTTAAATACTGACTCTAAGGTTTTTTGTAATTGTTCTACAGAATTTGGCGTTACCCCAAACCAGAATGTCTGCCCAATCTGTATGGGTATGCCTGGGGTGTTGCCTGTGCTGAACCAGAAAGTGCTGGAATACGCTGTTAAGGCTGGTCTAGCTCTTAACTGTGAGATTGCTCCCTTCAGTAAATTTGACCGTAAGCAATATTTCTATCCCGATCTACCCAAAAACTATCAAATATCTCAGTACGATTTGCCGATTGCCGAACACGGATGGCTAGAAATTGAGCTAGTTGGTGCTGATGGCAATCCAATACGGAAGCGAATCGGCATCACGCGCCTGCATATGGAGGAGGATGCGGGGAAACTGGTTCATGCTGGCAGCGATCGCCTCTCTGGTTCTACCTACTCCCTAGTAGACTTCAATCGGACTGGAGTGCCACTCGTTGAGATCGTCTCTGAACCCGATATGCGTTCTGGGCAAGAGGCAGCTGAATATGCCCAAGAACTGCGACGGATATTACTCTATCTTGGTGTCAGTAATGGCAATATGCAAGAAGGCTCCCTGCGCTGCGATGTCAACATTTCAGTGCGCCCAGTAGGGCAACAGGAATTTGGTACCAAAGTCGAAATCAAAAACATGAACTCGTTCAGCGCTATCCAAAAGGCGATCGAGTACGAGATTGAAAGGCAAGTGGCTGCCATAGAAGCTGGGGAACGGATTGTGATGGAAACTCGGCTGTGGGAAGAGGGTAGCCAGCGCACTATTAGCATGCGGGTTAAGGAAGGCTCTAGCGACTACCGCTATTTCCCAGAACCCGACTTGGCTCCTATCAAAGTATTGGCTCAGCAATTAGCACAGTGGCGTTCCGAGCTGCCAGAACTACCAGCCCAAAAACGGCATCGTTATGAAAGTGAGTTGGGGTTATCTGCCTACGACGCTCGGGTATTAACCGACGACAAACTAGTGGCAGAGTATTTTGAAGCAGCGATCACAGCTAGTGCTCACCCGAAACAAGCTGCTAACTGGATCATGGGTGATATTGCTGCCCATTTGAACAATCAAAAACTCAGCATTATTCAAATTGCTCTTTTACCCTTGATGCTGGCTGAACTCATTACTTTAATTGACAACGGCACAATCAGCGGCAAAATTGCTAAGGATATCTTGCCAGAGCTACTAACTGAGGGCGGTTCTCCAAAAGAGTTGGTTGAGCGCAAAGGACTGATTCAGATTTCTGACGTCGGTGCTTTGGAAGGCATCATTGATCAAGTCTTGGTAGCAAATCCTAAAGAGCTAGAACAATATCGTCAAGGCAAAACCAAGCTACTGGGCTTCTTTGTAGGAAAGGTGATCAAAGAGACAGGGGGAAGGGCAGATCCTAAATTGACTAACCAATTGGTGGCTAAAAAGCTTAACGCCTAGCCACCAATTGGTTGAAAGTGTCAGAAGCGCCTTTACCGTGGGAAGAAGCGACGATGTATCCTTAAAATTGGCACTATACCCCTTC
>JAFAVL010000634.1 GCA_019242465.1 Chroococcidiopsidaceae cyanobacterium CP_BM_RX_35
GTACCAATTTCGCCTGCCGTTACTTCAGCTCGCACAGTTAAATCACCTTTGGCAGCACCCTCAATATCACCCAGCAATGCCATCAACTGACGCTGAAGGTTTTCTTTTTGTTGGCGTTGCTCACTAGAGGTAGCTTCAGCCGAAGCCCGTGCTTGTTCTACCTGCTCTAGTAGACTTGCTTGGTCTATAGCAAATCCGACTTGCATAGCAAACTGCGCGAACAAATCAATCTCAGCTTGCTGCCAAACACGCGGAGCTGAACACTGATGTGCAATGAGTAAGCCCAATAGCCGACCTTCAATCTGAATCGGCGCCACCAAATTTGCCTTGACTTGAAATCGCTCCAACAGCCTCAGGTAACACTCCGTTAAACCCTCTTTGTAAATGTTGTCAATTGCCCGAACACGACCATTCTTGTAATTCGATACATACTCCTTAAAACATAAGTCATCTATGTCTTCCCCCAAAGTTTGAGTCCATCCAGGCATAACAGATTCTGCTACTACAATGCCACTCCAATCTGGTTTGAACTGATAGATGACAACTCTATCTGCTTGGAGGACCGTTCGCGCCTCTCTAACTGCTGTTTTTAGGATGTCCCCTAAATTAAGTGACTGACGAACTCGCAAAGTAATATCTGCAAATAGCTTTGCAAGTTCTGCTTCGGCATCTTGTTTTACCAACAGAGTTTGCAGTTGGTTTGCCATCAGGTTAATGTTAGACCCCAAGACGGCTAGTTCGTCTTGTCCTTTTATAGCAAGGCGAGTATCCAGCTGCCCTTGACCTAGTTTTTGGACGGCGTTTGTTGCCTTTAGCAATGGACGTAAACCACGATTGACTAAGTAAGCCGCGATCGCACCTACCAGCAATGCTTCAAGGACAGTTCCGACTGCCAAAACCCAAACTAGCCGTCTGCTGGCAGCAAATGCTGCCGCTGTTGGGTGGGCAACGATAGCACTCCAATTTAATGCTGGCAGTCCTTCTATTCCTACAGGAGCATAGGAGACTGTATATTCCTTATGGTCAATCTGGTTCGTGTCTGTCACACTACCCACTGCGTTAGCTTTTGGCAATTGAGCCGCAACGGCGGGAAAAACTGAATTCAGATCTTGACCAACATAGTTTGTTACCGTTGCTCCGAAGATTTTTCCCGTATTATCAGTTGCTAAATCTTGATATGTTCCAGAGCTGTTGTTAGCTTCTGCTAAATTTTTGACTTCTGGCTGTATTAGTTGATCGAGATAACTTAAAGGAATACGGGATCGCACTACACCCACCGCTCGATGCGTAAAAGTATCTACAATTGGTGCAGCAACAAAGATGCCATAATCGTTACCCGTCTTAATTGGGGAAGTAATAACAGGGCGATTGGATTTAATTGCTTGTTGAAAATAGTTTTGTGGAAGGTTGGCATTTGCCTGCCCTCCTGTCGATTGGTAAATTGTTCGACCAACCAGATCTGTAACAGCAATGCTGCCATAGCCTTTTCCTAGGTATTGATCTAGCACCGCTTGCTTTTCTCGGTCAGAAGTAGATGCTCTTACGTTAGGGTCGTCAAAAATACTCAACTGAGCAATTGTTTGAATATCTTTGTAACGTTCAAGAGTGAAGTGACCAATCTCATTAGCGAGTCCGAGAGCTTGAGCTTGTTGTTGAGAGGTCACACTATTAGTTACTTTTTTATTAGTTAAGTAGTAGGCAGTCACCCCAATGACTATAACTGGTAGTGTGCTAAGGGTGATAGCTATTGTTATTGCTTTAGTTTTTAGACCTAGGCGTGACCACAGGGAAGTGTTGTGTTCTACTACTTGGTAGGGAGACTGGGGAGAGTACTGAGCGTTACCATTTGTCCCATTCTGATTCTCAACACTATTCCCTGCTTCGTACTGTCGTTGTTTGTATATTTGTGAATCCGGCTCGAATCTTGTAGTCATAATAATTTGGGATTTTGGATTTGGAAAAATTATTTTTTTACGAACCGCCGAGGACGCTGAGAACACAGAGGAAAGAAATAGAGATTTTTATGAATTCTTTTAGAGTGCTATAGATATTGAACCAATAAGCACTTAAGCGTTATGCATAGCAAGTGAATTCACGATTGCTTCAGCTTTTAGAACTAACAATATCTCTTGTTGTTGCAGAATACATCCATGCAGATAGTGAGCTAGCGCTGATATCACCAATCCTTGGACTGATTGCAGACTTTCAGGTGCAAACTGGGTTACACCTTTAACTGCATACACGACCACTCCCAAAGGAATTTGTCCAACTCGGATAATTGCCAAATTGTATTGTTTGGTATCAGCAGTAAAGGTCTTTAAATTAAGCATTTGGGCTAGGTCAATAACCCACAGTATTCGATTACGCCGATTTAATAATCCCAGAACGTAACTAGGCATATTAGGCATTGAAGTCACTTGTACTGCGGGCACAATTAGCACTTCTTGTACATATTCAACCGATAAAATTGCGGGTGTATCATGCTCGATTTGCAACCTAAGATAAGTATCTCTCAAGATCCTTTGCAATTGATTCACTTGTGGTGCGTGAATTATAGTGTCCATAGGATTAAGCCACAACAGACCTAACTGCACGAACCAACTGCTCTCTAGTAAACGGCTTTGTCACATAAACATCAGCTCCTTGTTTAATACCCCAAAACCGATCAATTTCTTGACCTTTAGAACTACAAATAATAATTGGTACTTTTCCAGTAGTTGGATCGTTTTTAAGTTTACGGCACAGTTCAAAACCGCTCATTCCTGGCATAACAACGTCAGTGACAACGGCATCAGGCTTTTGGTTTAAGACCTTAGCTAATGCCTCTTTGGCATCTGTGGCAATGATCACAGCGTAACCACTTTCGCGTAAATAGTTACTAATTAACTCCAGCTCAGAAAGAGTATCTTCAACTACTAAAACTGTACTCACGTCCTACTATCCTCAATAAAAAACACCAAACCTAGTAAAATCAAGCTAGATGCTTAAACACCATTTTGAGTAATTCTGCATGACCAAATGGTTTTGTCAGATAACCAGATGCTCCTACTAGTCTAGCCTTTACTCTATCTATAATTCCTGTATTTCCTGTAACCATAACGATGGGTGTATTTCTAAAACTAGAATGGTTCCGTAGAAGACGGCACAGCTCGTACCCATCCATAGAAGCCATTTTGACATCTAGCAAAATCAAATCAGGTTTGGAACGGATAATTTGCATTAAAGCTTTAACTGGGTTATTAACTAAAACAACTGAAAAGCTTTCGTCATCTAGAAAACGACGAATCTCTTGCAACATAGTTGGACTGTCATCTACGCAAACAATTGTATAAGTTCTGTTATTGCCTAGATTGGCTTGCTTTTGATCTGAAGTGGGCTGAGCTTGCCCAAGGAAGTCGCTGGAGCCTCCTCCGGCGAAGCCTTGAGTGACAGAGGAATTGTTAATCAGAGTTGAATTTTCTGGAGGATGAGTAGGAGGAACCTTTGAGAATTGCTCGAACGTTTTTGGTAATTGATTGAATGGTGGTTGAGGATCGTATAATAAAATTGATCCATCTTTTATATAAGGATATAAGCTTTGAGCTAATTGCAGTTCATCTTGATTCAGTAGAGCAGCAAGATGATAAAAGCTGCACCCCTTCATAAAAATGTTTAACTTCTGTTGAACATCTGGAACAAGTTGCTCTGCAACTTTGGCTTTATTAAAAACATAAGGGCGTTGGTAGGGAGACCAAATTTGGGGTCCCAAAGATTGCCAAACTTGTAACTGTTTTTGACAATGCTCCATCACTGATTGAATATCAAGGTAACAAAACTCTGGTAAGGAATCAAGTTTGTTTCCTGATTCATAACTTCCTTCTTTGATCAATAAAAATGACTCAATAACTTCTTTGACTAATCCCTCTATAAGAGTAGCTGCCTGGTTAGGGCTCAGATATTGGCGCTCGACTAGCCAGCAAATAGCCCGATAATCAGAATCTTGAGCAGATACGGCTCGGTTCACTAGATGCTTTTCAAACATAAGACGCAATTGCGCCCAAGCTTGACTCACAAGTGTGGGAATCTGGTCGCCGAGTCGCCGCAAGTGACGGTCGAGTCGATCTAATGGATCGACTGAATGTGAGGCATATGTTATTTTTCCTTGATCTACATAAAGCGACCAGGAAACTGAATTGCTAAATACCTTTAAATTAACACTGTCGTAACAACTAGATAAGTGTGTTAACAACGAGAGTGGTCGCAGTGTTTGAAATGTTCCTTGCACTTTTTCCAGGTTATTCTTGTAAGAAACGCTCAATCTCTTCAGCCAATATTGCAGGCTTTTCCACATTCAAATAGTGACCAGCACCAGGTACTATAACTAAGCGAGATTCTGGGATCTGCCGCTGTAGTATCTTAGATTTGCGCGGTGAGATAATAACATCATCGTCACCAGTTAAAATTAATGTCGGCATCCGCAAGGCTGAAATAGCCTCACTTAGGTCAATGCGCCCTACTCCCATAAAGTCGGAGGCACCAGTTTGACAACGAGTATGTTGAAACTCATTTAGGACAACATCCTTAAGATGCTCTGGAACTTCTGGGGCAAAACTTTGTCGTAGAGAAGCTAGATCCCACTGCCCAGTAATAGCCTGAGATAAAAAATCTGGATGGAGTTGGATGCGTGCAGCAGTAGATATTAGCACAAGCCGCTCAACCCATGCTGAGTGAGCTAAAGCGAACTGCATTCCAATTAAGCCGCCCATTGACTGCCCCACGTAGCAGACTGGGCGCTCGACTCCTAACTCAGAAAGAAACTCATAAATGAAGGCAGCCGCTGCCTCAATCGAATCAGACACCCATCCATCTGTTGTGCCATGTCCTGGCAGATCGACAGCTATAGGAAAGATTGTGGGACCAAGTTTAGCAATTAATGGGTCCCAGTGGCGACCACTGCCTCCTGCACCGTGAACAAGCATGACTAAGTGTTCAGACGATTGCTTAGGCAGCCCTCGCGGTGCATTGTAATGGACCATTTGCTCCCCGACTTTAATCGAAGACACACTTTGTAAAGGCGGGTTCATAGAATATAACTGTTGTGAGGCATGGACATTGGTAAGACTGCTACTATGGCTTTAAGACCAGGTTAGATAACATAGTGTTCATTTTGTTGACTGACTCCACGTACTCTCGCTGAGGTACTGATTCCGCCACAATGCCTGCTCCAGCATTTAAATAAACACAGTTACCGTATTGGTAAGCTGAGCGAATCGCGATCGCTAAATCTGATGTGCCACTACTGTCTATCCAACCAATAGCACCAGCGTAGATTCCTCTAGGCTCGTCTTCCAGACGGTCGATCCACTCCAAGGCACTGGTTTTATTAATTCCAGACACAGTAATACCTGGAAACAGCACTTTCATAGCATCCCACAAAGTTTTCCCTGGCTTAAGCTGACCGCCAACCCGAGACGATAGATGCTGCACGCAGCGATACTGCTTCACCTGCATGAAGTCAAAAACCTGAACCGTTTCTGGTAAACACACTGAAGCAATTTCGCTCTGTGCTAGCCAGATCGAAAGCGCATGTTCTTTCACCTCTTTAGCATCGGTAAACAATTCACCGTGCAAACGTGTATCTTCTTCTGCGTCAGCGCCGCGTGGTCGAGTCCCTGCCAGTGGGTTTGTCACGACAAATCCGTCAGCCGTGGTTTCCATAAAAATTTCTGGACTGAAACCTACCGCACAGACATCTCCTACATTTAGGCAATACGAGCGGGCTGAATTATTGCTCTTGGCTCCTAGAGCATAGGTACCAAGCACATCCATACTCCCTTTGATCCTGACAGAGCGGGAAATAATTGCCTTATGCAACTCACCGCTTTGAATCGCCGCAACCATCTCATCTACCTGATTTTGATAGTGTTGATTGTCAGCGAAATCTAGCGTTGGAGGTGTAGCAACATAGTCCTGTAACTTGCCGTCAAAGATCAACGCTTCTTGGATCTTAGCTAACGACTTGATGCTTCTAATGTGTACTCCCTTAGTCGTAATGTAGAGTTCTGTTTCCGGTACAAAAAAGTAGATAATTGGCTGCTCGATTGCCTTGGTGTATGAGTAGTAGAACCGGGATGCATCAAAGCCTACGTAGCCATAAGCCGTCCAATTCTCAACAGGTAAAGACGCCAGGAAGGACTCTATCTGCTTGAGAGGATCACTGGCTGGCTCCGACTGCGTCAGCCGCATAGAACTCATTGAGACATTTTGGCTATCTACGGTCACTTTTGCCAAGGCATTGCCAGCAATTCGGACCTCATTCTCACTTTCGTACATCACATAGTCGGAAAAGAGCCCAGCCTGGAGCAAATTCTGCAAAACGACCAGTGGCTCCCTCTGACCGGGTACAAACATTTCGTGGTAAGTTAGGAAATCACTTGCTACCTGGTACATGGATTCAGTCCTTAGTTATTGTCGGTGAATTAGACGGCGTTAGTTGTCAAGGACATGGCTGGCCAAGCTTCAACCTTTTCCTTAATAGCCCGCATTTGGGTGCGCGTATTCCGATTCAGGAACGACTCCAGCTTCTCGGTGGACCACGCGCCCTCGGCTGGCTCAAACTTTTGTATCCAAGTCATGACAACGCCAACGTTTTTAGGTAGCTCTTCATAAGTCCAGTGGATCTTCATATCCTCGAATGGGAAGGCTTTTTCTACCCTTTCTGCTGTAGCTTGCTTACCTGGTTTATCAATAATCCGACGCGATACCCAAGTGCGAGATGGGCGCTCACCTTCTGGGTAGGTAGTGAGGCTGAATAAAACTTCATTACCATTGCGCTCTAGCACAACAGCTTTCTCATACTCTGTAAATAGCTGAGGCCAAAGCTCGATGTTGTTTGTTAGATCAAACACTGTATCAAAATCTCGCAGTATAACTATTGAGTTTTCTGTGTAACCTGGCATATCTTTTCACTCCTGTTGAATTTACTCTTCTACTAGCCCGACTGCTCTGATCCAACTGGCGTCTAAGCCCTTGATGCGTAGGGGAAAACAAGACACTTGGAACCCAGTATCAGGTAGTTCATCAAGGTTGGCTAAACGTTCGATTTGAATGTACTCGCGCTCTCGACCATAAAAATGTGCAGGCCAAAGATAGTTGCGATCGCCTGTCCGCCAAAAATCCTCAAGCATAGTGACGAATGGGCGGTCAAAGCTATAGGTGTCAATTCCCATAACTTTGATCCCCTGAGCTGCCAGCCAATCTGTTGCCTCCCGGCTCATTCCTGGTGCGTGAGAAAAGTACTCTCGCTTGCCCCACAACTTGTCCGTTCCTGTCCAGATCAGGACAATATCGAGAGGTTTTAGCTGGTGACCAGTTGCCTCCAGAGCTGCCTTGATGTCCTCAACAGTAATAAAATCTCCAGGGCTTTTGTGTCTTAAATCCAGACGGACGCCATCACCAAAAAACCACTCTAATGGCAATTCATCAACGGAACGAGCAGAACTCCCCTCAGATAATGGTCCATAATGGATCGGTGCATCAATGTGAGTGCCCATATGGGTGGGCAAGGTAACAGTATCTAAGGTGAGAAACGCACTATCGGGAAAGTCTTCTGGTTGGAGGCGACGAGGATCGGCTGGGTTTTTAGCAGAATTCC
>JAFAVL010000822.1 GCA_019242465.1 Chroococcidiopsidaceae cyanobacterium CP_BM_RX_35
TGAGCCGCAGCAGACAGAACAACACGCACAGAAGAGAGAAATAAATCAGACACATCTGACAACGTTTCTCAGTGTACGATAGCTACCATCTGTCAGATTAAGTTTGAGCTATTACACTTCAAAGTCCTCCTCGTCATCCCGCACAAACTGCCCGTTTCGGTAACGCAACGTTGTTCCTGCTAGGTTGATCGGGAAGCCGCCTAGGAACTCACTAAAAAATGTTTCTTGTGAAATCAGGATATAGCCGTTCATCTCGCTCTGCTCCTTTAGGCACTTTTGTTCTGGATAATTTTGTCTTGTGTGTTCATTGTAACATCCCTGCTTTGTACTGAGTTTACAGGATGTGTCAGATTAAGTCTTGTCTATTACAATTTACCTACGCTCCCAACAGCTTTTTCCTGAAGGAGCCAGTACCAGCTCGTGACGCAGCCGTACTCCAGTAGAAACGAAGAAAAACGCTAAACCAAGGAGTCTAAGTTAACCCTACTCATGATGTTTGTAACTATAGCCATGATTAAAACTAGTTTTCCTTGGCTTCCCATTCTTTTGGGTCTTCTCTATACCTTTGTTACCTCGATTGTTCTCTACGTCCTTTTTAAGTTAGGAAACCGGGTCTTCTCTCGAATTTCTAACAAGCTGCAATCTTTAGAGGCAGAACGTATTCCTTCCATTAGAATTCAAAATTTAGAACTCCTCTCTTCTAGTCAAATCACCGGCTTTTTACTCGGTCTGGTTAAGACAACACGTCAGGTAATTAATTTTCTTTTTTTCTATCTCTACATCCTATTAGTCTTGTCTTTTTTCCCGCAGACGAAACAGTATGGTTCATTACTTTCTCATTACTTACTTTCTGCACTTGTGGCAACCGTAATAGCAATTGTGTCTTATGTACCAAATATATTTAGTATTGCCTTAATTATTTTTGCCACTTCCTACATTATTCGCCTTGTAAAGCTCATATTCTCTGAATTAGAAAAAGGAAATATCTCATTCAGCTGGTTTTACAGAGAGTGGATAAGTCCAACTTATTACATTTTGGTGATATTAATCTTTTCTCTTGCCATAGTTTTAGTTTTCCCTTATCTTCCTGGAAGTCACTCTCCAGCTTTTCAAGGTGTTTCAATTTTTTTAGGAATCCTTTTGTCGCTGGGGTCTACTGGTGCTGTTACTAGCATAGTCTCAGGTATCATCCTAATTTATAATCGAGCCTTCAGTATTGGGGATCGCGTCAAAATTGCCGATACTATAGGAGATGTGGTAGAAAAGACCTTGCTAGCAACGCATGTCCGTACTGAAAACAACACGGTTATCACTATCCCCAACTCCCAAATAGTCAATAACCCTATTATTAACTTCAGTACAGCGGCTCGAAATCCTAGTTCTCCTCCACTCAACCTAAGTACCAAAGTTACCTTTGGCTATGAGTTATCATGGCGCAGAGTTCACGAAGTGCTGATTGCTGCTGCTCATGCAACCCCTGGTGTCTTAGCAGACCCCAGTCCATACGTGGAAAATGTTAGTCTTGATGTTTTTTATGTAACTTATGAGCTAAATGTCTATATTGACAATCCTAAAAAAATGTCAACAATTTATTCAGAATTACACAAAAATATTCTAGACAATTGCAACGAAGTAGGATTTGAACTTCTCTCCCCTCATCGTTCTTCCCACAGGGGTCATCAGTTATAGCGAATCTGCCAGAACTGAGATCTGGTAGTAATATGGGTCAGGAAGCGGAATAGATTGTTGTGCTGTTTCAGCTTTGGCAATAAACAATGCTCTCTAGTTGTTTTATTGAGAATGCGATGGCTAAAAAGTGTATCTTTGCATAAGTTATTCTCAATGAATTTCACCATTCTCAACTAAGAAAACCAGCATAATAATTTATTCCGCTTCCTATTTATGCGGGCAAATCATTGATCGACGGGAAGTGGTGCTGCTCACGACCGAGCTGACCGTCATACTTCACTGTAGTCTTGAAGAGCTCGTGTCGGCCGTCACTTGCTGCTGCGCGCACCCGCCGGCGTAGTGCGACCATCTCCTGCACCGCGTAGGGCTCGAAGTTCTGTGCAATAGCCAAGTTCTGCTCAAGCACTGCCATTGAATCCATTCCACTGATGGTAGCTGCGACGGGGAGACTCATCGCGTAACGCAGGCCCTCCTCAGGACGAATAGCCCCGGAACTGACCATTTCACCGCTGCCACCGAGACTTTTCATGCCCAACACGGCGATGCCCTGCTTCTGGGCTTCTGGAAGGACGTACTGTTCAAAGCTGCGAAAGGTGGCGTCAAAGCAGTTGAGCGGCATCTGCACTGTGTCAAAGGGAAAGCCGTAACTGAGCATACGCAAGTGGATCTCGGGGTCCTTATGGCCCGTAAAGCCTACGAAGCGAACCTTGCCAGCTTTTTTTGCCTCGAGCAACCCCTCGGCCGCGCCGTTAGCCATAAAGATCAAATCCGGATCGTTATCATAGATGACTTCGTGAATCTGCCAGATGTCAAGGTGATCAGTCCCCAATCGCGAGAGTGAGTCCTCGAGCATCTTGAGCGCGGTCTTCTTGTCGCGACCGTGGGTGCAAACCTTGGTCATCAGCACCGCTTGGTCACGCCTACCCTTGAGTGCCCGACCGAGCCGTTTCTCGCTGTTTCCATCATGGTACTCCCAAGCATTGTCGAAGAGCGTAAGTCCAGCATCGAGTGCACGTGAAACCATTGACATCGCCTCTTGCTCGTCCTTCACCGACCCAAGGTGGTAACCGCCCATTCCCAAAGCGGAGACAGTTATTCCAGTCTTGCCCAACGATCGCTGCGGAATAGCCCCACTCATCGCTTGCACAGATTTGACATGACCTGCGGTTACCACGGTCGCACTCAGTACCGCAGTCGTCTCGAGAAATTTGCGCCGTGTCAAGTTGCTCATCCTTTTACCTCAGGAAAGGGGTGACCGGTGTTTTCCTTCTGCTTGAGCATTTCTTTAACCTCAGCCTGCTTGTCGTCAAGTGGGAAGTCATGGCTTAGCCGTGCCTGTGGGTTGTCGAACTTGAGCGATACTTTGTAGAGCTCAAAGCGCCCATCGGCGGATTGTGGCGCGAGCCGATCCCGCAGTGCCTGCATCTCCTGGGGTGACATGGGCTTGAAGTTCTGGGCTACGGCAAGGTTCTTGGCTAAAAACTCCGGCGACTCCATGCCGCAAATGGTGACTGCTACAGGAAGGCTCAAAGCGTAGCGCAGGGCCTCCTCAGGTGTAAGCACCTTGGCTTTGATGGCTTCGCCATGGCCGTTCATGGGTTTCATGCCTAAGGGCGCAATACCTCGCTTCACGAGCTCGGGCAGAACCTGTTGCTCAAAGCTGCGGAAGCGCGCATCAAAGGCGTTGAGCGGCATTTGCACTGCATCAAAGGGGAAACCAGTATTGAGCATCGCGAGATGAATCTTTGGGCTCTTATGACCTGTGAAGCCTACGAAGCGGACTTTGCCGTCCTGCTTGGCTTTGGCGAGCGCCTCAGCCGCCCCCTGGGGACGGATGAACAGCTCAGGATCGTTGTCAAAGCTGATACCATGAATCTGCCAGAGGTCAAGGTGATCGGTACGTAAGCGGCGCAGAGACTCCTCGAGCATCTTGAACGCTAGATTTGCATCACGGCCGTGGGTGCAGACCTTGGTCATCAGAAACACCTTGTCACGGTTGCCCTTGAGCGCGTTACCCAACCAGCTCTCGCTTTTGCCGAGGTGGTACTCCCAGCAGTTATCGAAGAAGGTAATGCCCGCGTCAAGCGCACGATGAACGATCTCGTGCGCAGTCTTTTCGTCCTTCGCACCGCCGAGGTGGTGCCCACCAACTCCTAATGCCGAGACAGTTACACCCGTCTTGCCAAAGGACCGCATGGGGATTGTGCCGCTAACCATTTCACCTCCTTGTAAACGAACGTTATCATGTATCAAGCAATTGTCTACCCTAACCAGTAGGGACTAGAGGCTATTTCGTTTCTTTTATCTCAAAATGTTAATGGCATAAATCTTGATAAAGAGATACTTCGTTGATTGAGAGAATGAGTCTATAGACAGAAGGCACTGTCACTTCTGTCCGTTCGCTCATTTTTGGGCGTTGCTGAATGATCAGTAGAGTTCTTGCATAAGTGAGGATGTGGTAGAAAAAGTAGGTCAATTGAGGCCGAATCATGACCTACTTGCGGTACCAACAGCTCAAGCCAGAAGATTTCAAACGACTCTGTGGATTTCATCACCAAACATTTGCACGTATGGTGGC
>JAFAVL010000835.1 GCA_019242465.1 Chroococcidiopsidaceae cyanobacterium CP_BM_RX_35
TCAGATCGAGAATGCCACCAGGCAAAAAATTAGATTTCATCTGCCAATTTCCAGGTATGATTTGGACATAGCGCGATCACCTTAAACTTGGAGCAATTGCTTGACAGTCCGCAGCAGTTGTTCTTGGTCAATTGGTTTAGCCAAATAAGCATCTGCTCCCTGCTTCATACCCCAAAACTTATCTATCTCAGTTCCCTTAGTTGAGCAAATAACGACAGGAATCTTTTTCGTCTCATTTTCAGCCTTGAGGTCACGACAGAGTTCAAACCCACTGCGACCAGGCAGTACAACATCTAAAATGATCACATCTGGTTTGTGACTCAAAATTTTTGCCAAAGCTTCATCTGCACTACCAGCAGTCTCGACATTTAAGCCACCTCGCCGTAGGCAGTGACTCAGGACTTCTTTTTCTGTGAGAGAATCGTCAACGACTAAAGCAGTACTCATGGATTAACCTCTGAAAACTAAAGTTATAAAATTAAAATGCAGCAGCGAGTTAGTGTAAAAATGCCTAAGCGTTTTACATAACTAAAGAGCTATCGTTTAAGTACTGGCGTACTGTCTCTAAGACTATTTCTGCATTGATTGGTTTGCTCAAAAAACCTGAAGATCTAACCAATTTTGCCCGGACTCGATCGATGATGCCGTCATTCCCAGTTAGGATAATGATTGGGGTGTTACGGAAAGCAGAAACCTTACGCAACTGAGTGCAAATCTCGTAGCCGTTGGTATTTGGCATCACTAAATCTAGAAAGATTAAATCTGGCTTGCGGATCAGTAAGGTGGCGATCGCCCGGAGCGAGTCTTGGACTGCAACAAACTGATAGCCCGCGCCTGTCAAAATCCTTTCCATACCCTGACAAACCAAAGGACTGTCATCCACACAGGCAATAATTGGTCCTTGAGGATTTACCGGAGGAGTTGGCGATTTTCCTGGCGAAACGGGAGCAACTGGCGCTGCTAAATCAGGAATGTCAGTTAACTCTACTAATCCAGCTTGAACGTAAGGTAAGAGCGAATGGGTGACTGATACCACATCCCGCTTCATCTTTACTGCTAAATCTCGCAAGGTGCTTTGTCCATCTAGTAGCGTCGTCAAAACTTGGTAAAGTGAAGGCGAGGTTCTGCTCTGGAGTTGCTCTGGCTGCTTGATGATGGGGGCTCGATCGGGAGAGCGATCGGCAATTTTGGCTTCACACCAAGCAGCCCAGCCTCGCTTCACTTCTGCAATCAACTGTTCAGAGTCGAGCAACATGAGCTGTGCCAGTGACAGACTCTCCGGTTTAGACTGATAAGTTACATGCATTGCTTGAGTCACATCAAACAACACTTCAGTGACAATAGAAACAACCACTTTCGCTGCTTGATCTCGGCTAATTTTCTGCTGCTCCATCCACAGATTTAATAGTTGATATTCCCAACAAATGTTGAATAAATCGATAAAAGAGGTAGCAGGACTGGATAACTTTTCTAGATCAATTTGAGGACAATAAGTAAGTAAATTTCTTCGCCACCTTCTAACTGGATGGATACCACCAGTAGCGTAAAGTATTCGCCCTAGAAATATGTAGAAAATCCATTTTTGCTCTAGCGGACCTTTCAGCAGCACTTGTCCGCTGAATTGCTCTTGTTTTAGAGCAGTAAACTGATTGAGAAAATCGCCACTATTAATAGGAGTCACCGTCATCATGTTCTTCTTTTTTCTCCAAAGATTCTACGAGCGTTGTTGATACTAAATACATTAATTACTTATGTTGTTTTTAAAACATTGTGCTTATTATCTTTAGAACTGCTATCTCCCAATTGCATAGAAACTGTTTGACCCAATTTGTTATTTTCTTAACAAACGAGGTCAGGCTATACTATTGCTGCCAACTTAATATGGATTGAAAACTAAGATCAGAGTATTTGTTGATTAAAGACCAAAGACTTACAACGACCTTGGCTAAAACAAAGATTCCGATTTGCATTGATCATGGCATTGAATTCCATAGTCAAGAAACCGTATGAATACGGAATTTACAACACTTTCCCCTCTTCTCTCCCCTGCCCCCTGCCCTCCCCTATCGGGGTGCAGCAGCGTAGCGAATCAACTGAGCAAGTCTTTGGCGCAGAGTTTCTAAGCCTAGACGCTCACCAGCTGAAATAAACACTGCTTGAGGAAACTCCTCTTGGGCTAGAGCTAGAGTGTCGCTATCAACTTGATCGATTTTGTTCAATGCGACTAAAGCCGGACCAGGAGTTACTGGCATTTCTGACAAAATGCTCATAACTGAACGAATCTGACTTTGCCAGGCTGGATGGGATAAATCCACCATATGGAGTAGAGCATCAGCTTCTGTCACTTCCTCTAACGTGGCACGGAAGGCGTCCATTAATGAGGCAGGTAATTCGTGAATAAAGCCTACTGTATCTGTCAACACAATTGCCGAGGGTTCCCTCGTCACAGCATCAGGAATTGCAAGACGACGTGTTGTGGGATCGAGGGTGGCAAACAGT
>JAFAVL010000268.1 GCA_019242465.1 Chroococcidiopsidaceae cyanobacterium CP_BM_RX_35
GGGCTTGGTAGACTTGGTTTTCTTCCCAGAATTTTTGCCACTTGGCTTCGGTGGTGAAGGGGTCATAGAGGCTGGGCAATGTTGGGATTGTTGCGGTCATGGCGGGAAAGCTAAGAGAGGAAGCAATTACTTAACGATTTTGCCACATCAGCTGAGAGGGTTTTATGAAAGTGAACCGCGGAGGCGCTGAGAGCGCAGAGAGAAGAGAGTTGGAGGAGATGAATCAATTGACAGGAGCAGTGATTGGGGCGGCAATTGAGGTGCATCGGTTGCTGGGACCAGGTTTTTTGGAGTCGGTTTATGAGGAGGCTCTATGTGTGGAGCTTCAACTGCGGAAGATACCTTTTACGCGGCAGCTAGTGGTTGGGGTGAATTACAAGGGGCAGCAAGTTGGGGAAGGCAGATTAGATTTGCTGGTTGCGAATACCCTGATTGTTGAGTTGAAAGCGATCGAGAACCTAGTCCCCATCCACGAAGCCCAAGTTCTCTCCTATCTCAAGATGACTAACCATCCTCTCGCCCTTCTCATCAACTTCAAGGTCCCTGTCCTCAAAGATGGCATCCGCCGCATCATCCTCTCCTGATAACTCCTCCCTCCGCTGCCTCATGAAACCATCTCTCCTCATAACTCCTTCCGCCGCTGCCTCATGAAACCATCTCTCCTCATAACTCCTTCCTCTGTGTCCTCAGCGCCTCTGCGGTTCGTCTCAAAAAAAAGGACGCCCCAAGCGCCCTATAACTCGAACTCAAACTCCGCTCTACACCCTAGCCGCAATCTTCGCCTCTTTAGCCGTCAGACGCTCATAGGTTTCCCGCATCTTCAACCCCGTTAGCACTTGGAACAGTCCAGTTCCATTATTAGAACCTGGATACTCCCGGTGCTGGAGCAATAGATGCGTCATCTCGCCCTGATACTTGGTAGAGGTCTTACTTAGATGCGTCTCGATATAAATCACTTCCTCTAAGTTGTCGAACTGACCATCCACTTCTAGGACGGACACATAGCGACCGTAGTACACATCTGCTCCGTAGAACAGTTGCATACCAGGGTAGGAGCAGGTCAGTTTGCGCCCACAAGGCGTCCAATGAATGGTTGAACCTTCATCAAATAGGTAAACTGGTTCCAGACCTTCCTTGCCCTCTTTCTGTAGCATCCGGACTCGCAGCACCTTACGCTCTTTGTCCTCTTTGATAAGCTGCGTGGGTAAAACTTGTACAACGATGTCAGCAAATTCCTTCTGTGGATCGATATAGGCATTAAAATCAGGGCGACGGGAATTGATTGCCGCTAAAACGTCTTCGTAGCGGTGACCTCGCTCTGCCATATCTCGCTGGATTTTCCAAGCAATCTTAACCTCGTCGCTAATGTCAAGATAAACGCTGAAATCCAAGAGTGATCGCACCCGCTCGTCATACAAGGGATGCAACCCCTCAATGACAACAATGTGATTCGGCTCTATGTGCTCTGGTGGGTCGATCAGACCGGTTTCGTGGTTGTAGATTGGCTTGTCGATTGCCTGACCGCTCTTGAGCGCTTTGATTTGCTCGTACATCAGATCGAAATTGTTGGCTTTGGGGTTAAGTGCCGTTATCCCTGTTTCTTTGCGCTGTTTGCGGTCTAAGCTGTGGTAGTCATCTAGACAAATGACAGTGATTAATTCTTCTCCAAACAAGTCGGACAAACGACGCAAAAATGTAGACTTACCACATCCGGAATCTCCGGCAACGCCAATTAAAACCACGCGGTCCGGCTTACTGATCATAGGTATCCTCTAACGACAAGATGGGTTAATTTCTAAGTTGTTGGCTTGGCTTATTTGTAGCCCTGATTTTACTCTGCCAGTCTGTCCTGTGGTTGCTTAACCCCAGTACGAAGGCAAGACCTGGTACAGGTATGCAGCAGTCTAACGGCTCCCCTTCGGAGAAAACCTCAGCTGTTGCTGGTAAGTATTTAATCCTACTGTTATAGTAGATCCTACCAGAATAGAATCTTCTATACAAGTAATGATGGTGAGCGTTATCGTCTGGCTTAATACTTATGCTAATGTTTAGTTGCGCATTTTTATTAAAAAAAAATGAAATTGACTCGCTCTTGACATTCTACTGGTGTTTTAACCTGTAGGGTGTTAGAGACTCAGGTGCCGGATTTTCGCAAGCCACCTGTATGAAGGCGGGTCAGCGAAGCAAGGCATGAGTTACGAATGCTACTTGGCCTTAGCTCTAGTTTCTAGCTTCAGAATCCGGTAGAGATAAAGCAGGGCTGTGGTAAACAACCATATCACAGCCACAAGTGAAGTTCGGTTCGGAGAAATTGAAGCCATGTATAATTCAAGCACCGCTGATCGTGCTGCTAATACAGTATCTGGTAGCCGCATGTTTCTTTACGAAGTCGTAGGTCTGCGTCAGAGTGAAGAGACTGACAATCTGAGCTACCCTATTCGGCAAAGTGGCAGCGTGTTAATTAGAGTGCCTTACAGCCGCATGAATCAAGAAATGCAGCGAGTTGCTCGCCTAGGTGGCAAAATTATCAGCATCCGCCCCTTGAATGGTGATAGTGAAGCAAATGGCAAAGGCACACCTGTGACTGCCAAGAGCAGTGTGAATGCCTCCTTAGCCTCATCAAAAAATGAACTCAACGTTCCGCCGGAGGGGGCTTCGGAGGCTGCATCGAGCAAGCTAAAGTCGAAAAAGTTAGAAGAAAAAAGTAAGCCCATGACTCAAGCCAAGGCCAAAAGTGATATTCCAGTCAACATCTACCGCCCTAATGCTCCTTTTGTTGGGAGGTGCATATCCAATGAAGAGTTGGTGCGCGAGGGCGGAATCGGTACCTGCCGCCATCTGAAGTTCGACATTTCTGGTAGCGAACTGAGGTATCTGGAGGGTCAAAGTATCGGTATCATCCCACCAGGAACTGACAAAAACGGTAAGCCTCAAAAACTCCGACTGTACTCGATTGCCTCCACCCGTCATGGGGACGATCTTGATGACAAAACAGTCTCATTATGTGTCCGCCAACTGGAGTATAAGCACCCTGAGACAGGCGAGACAGTTCAGGGTGTTTGCTCTACTCACCTTTGCCACCTTCAGCCTGGAGATGAGGTAAAAATTACCGGACCAACTGGTAAGGAAATGTTACTACCAGAAGATCCAAATACTAATGTGATTATGATGGCAACAGGAACTGGGATTGCACCGTTCCGGGCTTATTTATGGCGGATGTTCAAAGAAACTCACGAAGACTATAAGTTCAATGGTCTCGCTTGGCTGATCTTTGGTGTAGCGACAACTCCCAACATTCTGTATAAGCAAGAACTAGAAGAACTACAGCAGCAGTATCCCAATAACTTCCGTTTGAGCTATGCTATTAGCCGCGAACAGAAAAATCAAGAAGGCGGTAGGATGTATATCCAACACCGTTGTCAGGAACTGAGTGAAGAATTGTGGAGCTTGATTGAACAAGACAACACTCACACCTTTATCTGCGGATTAAAGGGCATGGAAGGTGGGATAGATGAGGCTCTTTCTGCCGCCGCAGGTACTAAAGGCGTAAACTGGGCGGAGTACCAGAAGGAAATTAGAAAAGCTGGTCGCTGGCACGTGGAGACATATTAAAGGGAGGGGGAGTAGGGATAGAGAAGGTTGGAAGCCCTGGCTTTTCCCCTACTTCCATCTGC
>JAFAVL010000322.1 GCA_019242465.1 Chroococcidiopsidaceae cyanobacterium CP_BM_RX_35
ATTGACTTTTTGTTGACCGCTCATCGGGATGCCGAAGCGGCTAAACGCTTTTTCCGTAAAGCATTGAGTGCGGTGCACACCCAAGAGCCTCGTGTAATTAATGTTGATAAGAATGCCGCTTATCCCAAAGCAATAGAGGAACTTAAAGCGAAGGAAGAGTTATCTAAGCAGGTAGAGTTACGACAAAACAAGTACCTTAATAATATAGTTGAGCAAGACTATCGAGGGATAAAAAGGCTAGTCAAACCTGGAATGGGATTTGGCTCATTCAACATAGCAAGACGAACAATTAAAGGTTATGAAACTATGCATATGTTGAAAAAAGGACAAGTTAAGAATCTTAAGAAAGGAGCCGTCAAAGAACGGATTAAGTTCATCGCTGAAATCTTGGGAGTGGCTGCATAAATAATTCCTTCTTCAAGGAGTTTTCTGTCCTCAATAACTTTTTGCAACACAACCTGTTGCCATCTCTGTTAGAGTGTCTTCTCAAGTAGATCCCTGGAATCCATAAAGAGCCAACGATGGTAGTTCCAGTACACGAGCGCTTAAGGTAGTGGCAGCGATCGGATCATGAGAAGTCAAGATAAGCGCGCCCCCTTGCTGTGTAAACTGCTTGAGGACATCCAGCATCAGTTTTAAAGAGTTGGGATCTTGCCCCACCACAATTTCATCTAGTAAGCAAAGCTTCGGTTGTCTAGCCAGGACTGCGCCTAGTGCCAAGCGACGCTTTTGTCCTTGAGACAGAGCTTGTGGGTGTTTCATTGAAAACGCACTGAGATTCAACTCTTCCAGTAAGGAGTCTGCCAAATCAGCCGTAACCACAGACTGCAGAAATTCTGCTCGTACACTGTCGGCAAATAATTGATGATTCGGATTTTGCAACACAAAACCTACATCCCGCGCCAACTCAATGACTCGTCGGGCAGTTGCTGTTTGCCCCATTAGTTCGATGGTGCCGGAGGATGGTTTCAGCAAACCGCTCAGAAGTTTTAACAGGGTTGTCTTGCCGCAACCATTGTCCCCTCGCAGCAATATGATCTCTCCGGCAGCAACTTCCAGATCCGGAAACGGGGGATAGTGGTTCCAACGGAGTTGGTGTGTTTTTAACACAGTCAGCTCATTGGACCGTATTTCTCCATTCAGACTAGAAGGAAGAGGGGAATTGACCGCTTTCGCCTGCGTTTCTGAATATCCATTGATCGTGGACTCTACTAAAAATTGCGGCTTCTGCCCCTGAAGCTTACCCTGCTGCACGTAATAGGCACGATCGCAAATCTGCTTAACCACATCTAACCGATGTTCGATCAGCAACACCGCTTGCCCTTGTTTGGCTTTTGTCTTCAACAACTGGAGCAGTTGCTCAACCCCTTTGGCATCCAGATAGGCGAGGGGTTCATCTAACAACAGAACAGGTTGCCCCATGCATAGAACGCAAGCCAGTAATAACCGTTGTTTCTGCCCCGCAGAGAGGTGTTGAATCGCCCGATGTCGCTGGGATGCTAAACCAAATTCCTGAAGCGCCACCTCAGCCCTTTGCTCGATCGTGGTCGGGGAAATGTTCCAGTTCTCCAAGCCAAACACAACCTCTTCCCACACGCGGTCGGTGAACAGTTGAGTTTCCACATTTTGCAAGACAATGCCAAACTGCTGCGATCGCTGCCTGATTGACCAGTGATTGATCGGTTCGCCTCGATACTTGATGCCGCCTTGTAAACTACCGCCCGTATGGTTGGGAGAAATTCCCGCGAGGCACTGCAGCAAGGTGCTTTTTCCACTTCCGGTCGCTCCAGCAAGCAAGACAATTTCACCCGGATGGATGGTTAGATTAATGTCTGAAAGCGTGGGTTGTGAACTCCCAGGATACCTGAAATTCAACGCCTGGATTTCCAGTAAGGGTGACTCGCTCGGCATAATAAATTACCGTCCCCATTCCACATAAGACACGATCGCCAGGAAACCGCTCGCCCCAATCAGAAAGCTAGTGTCCAGAGGCTGCCAAGGCAGCGATCGATACAAGCTGCGCGGTGCCGCCGGATCATAGCCCCGCGTTTCCAGCCCAATGGTCACATCATCGGCATAGGCAACTACCCGAAACAGCATCGGCATGAGCAGACCAGAGAACCAGTGCTGGGGCTGGCGTGTGAGGTCAATGCCGCGCAACTGGTTGGCTTCAAAGATACGGCGAGTTTCTTGCTGCATTAAGGGCAAAAAGCGCCAGATCAGCATCAGACTCAGGACCATAAAGTTTGGCAACCGCACGGCTTGTAACGCGCGAACGAGATCGGCGGGTGCGGTTGTTCCAGCCAGCATTGGGGTCGGCAGCAGCATCGCCCCAATGCGTAACAAATTCACGATCGGATGCACAAACCCCTGAAATGCCAGCGACAAGCCGACGAAAATCGCCACTGAGATGAGGCTGTAGATCAGAATCTTTCCCTGCAACCGCACTGAGACGAGCACTAACCCGACCAAGAAACTCACTAGCAATCCCAGTGCCCGTAGATCATGTAAAGCAAGGGCAAGACTGGTAAAGACGATCGAAACGCCGATTTTAAGCAGCGGGTTGACTTGCCGTAAGAAACTCGACTTTGGGCGATCGCCTTCAGCTTTCAACATCGATCTTTCCAGCTTTCCGGAGTTGCTTGACCGCCAATTCGCCTAACCACCATCCGACGGCACCAGCGGCGGCAACTGCAAGCGTAATGCCAACGACGAGCCCAGGATTACCGACAATTTTAGCCAGTGATTCTGCTTTCGCTCCCTTTAAAAACAGTGCGGCAACGAAAAGTCCCCATAAGCTGGCACTCGCAAAAAACAGTAGATTTCCAAGTAGGCGGTTTCGTTTCGATCGATAGGTGCCAACGAAGAACATCACGGCCTCTGTCACCAAAACGGTAGCAGATAAGTACAGCGTCATGATGAATGTAATCGGAGGATGGAGTAAGCCTAACAGCAACGCTAGTGGCAGAATCATCAGACCGACGCTTCCCCGTCGTTGCAGGCGCGCCATACCCAGTGTCAGAAAGATCGCTCCCAGCGGTGCCCATGCCAAGAGCTGGACTCCAGGTGGAGTAAACAAACCGACGATAATCGCCGTCAGCACCATCCCGATCGTCATAAAAGCTGCGAAGACGTAATCTCGCAGTTGCCAAGGAGTTGTCATAGGAAGGATATTGTCAACTTAATTAGAGAAATTGAAAAATCAGCACGGTAATTATTCTAATAATGCTCGCTCAATATGGATTCCAGGGAGATGGTGCAAAGGTAGTGCGCAGAGGGTTATAATGCCAATTCTCACAAACTCTGGATGCCCTGGGGTGTGAATTGAACCAATGCTGATCAACCTTCAAAACTTAATCGATGATGCCAAGTGCTATGAAACCATTCGTCATCTAAGGTGGCCTGAAGGTGCCAGTTGTCCTAAGTGTGGTTCAAAACGCATAGTGAAATAGGAGCTGGATGAGACTGAGCCCTTGCGGCAACGCTACCAGTGTAAGGATTGCCAGGTAAGGTTTGATGACTTGAGCTACACAATTTTTGCTGGTCATCACCAACCTTTACGGGTGTGGATGTTATGCCTGTGTTTAATGGGATTGAACCTGTCAAACCAACAAATTGCTGCCGAACTTGAACTGAACAAGGATGATGTGCAGCAGATGACTGACCAACTGTGAGAGGGCATTGTCCAGAGTAAGCCCCAGGTGATACTTGAAGGCGAAGTGGAATGTGACGAAGCCTATGTCATCGCTGGTCAGAAAGGACAACCAGAGGCCGTGAAAAAAAGGGTCGCAAAGGACGTCGGCGTCGGCTCAAAACCAAAGCCGGACGGGGAACATTAGCCAAGGAAAAGCCGCCAATTTTCGGCATGATTCAACGCTCTGGTGAGGTGGTGCTGCAAATGCTTTCTAACGTCAAGCAAGCAACTATCGCACCTGTCATCCAAAACACGATTGTGCCTGGGACTCTCATCTACACGGATGAATATCGAATTTACGCTCGCCTGGTGACCTGGGGGTATCAGCACAAAAGTGTGTGCCATGCCCAAGTAGAGTATGCTCGAGACGAAGATGACGATGGTTTCCACGAAGTTCACGTCAACACGATGGAAGGTTTCTGGTCCCTACTTCGTTCCTGGCTACGACCACATCGAGGCATTTCTCAAGCTAAACTGCCGCTGTATCTTGGTTTTTTTGAGTTCGTGCATAATACTCGGAAGCAAGGTAAGGCTCTGCTTTCAGCCCTCCTTGAGTGTCTTCTTTGTTAGATCTCCCTGGAATCCATATTGAGCGTTTTGGGTAACACTAAATGCTTTTCCGGATTAATATAATTAGCATAAACACAATATCCATCCGTTAAATATTTTCTACTTTCCCAAGTTCTAATTCTCTTCCAGAGCTTGGCAAAAGTTCGACCACTACGATCGCCTATTTCTATAGCTAAAATTCCAGGAGCATGATGATTGATAGCTATCCAAAGCCAGATTTTGTTAGTTTCCGGCCGATGTAGGTTTGAAGTTCATCTAACTCGGCTACAATCGGATGGTCTTCTTCATCTTCTGGCAACTTATCTATAGCAACGACTAACAATGCCATCCGCTCCAATTACGCTCAAAGGTCTGGCACGATCAACAGCCAAGGAATAAGAATTTAATAACTCCGCAATCTTCCTGTACGGGCGAACGGCCGTGTTCGCCCCAACCTACCACCAAACTTTTCGATCTTGTTTAATCCACGATCCTAAGGACTCTTTCGTTGCAGTCGAGGCAAAATCACGGCGTCTTGCGCGGTGATCGCCGCTTCTTCTTCGACGCCGTGGTAACTGCAAGTTGTGCTAATACGTTTTCCACGCCCCTGCGTGCTTGTGCTAGATGAATCGGGTCGTTCCTCATGACAAACAGGAAATTTGCAGCCAAAAGCATGGCTTCGATTTCAAAAACCGCCTGAGCAACGTCCTCCTTGGGATTTATCTCTTCCAATTCCTGCGCCTCAAGGATGCACTGCCTCAATAATGAAAGCCAATTGTCTAGCATCTCGACGACGCGATCACGGGCAGGTCCGGGTCGCGTGTCGAGTTCCGCAGCGACTGCGGCAAAAAAACACCCACCCGGAAAAACTTTGCGTTCAAGATGGGACAAAAACAAATTAGCCACCGCCTTAAGCCGCTCAGTTCCCGCTTTTGCTTTCATCGCAGGTTGAAGCACATCACTATCAAAAATGACGGCTGCCGTTTCGATCGTCGCCAATTCTAGGGTTTCTTTATCTTTGAAGTGCGCATAGAGTCCACTCTTGCTCATCCCAACCTCAGCAGCTAGATCCCCAAGTGACAGTCCATTCAGTCCTTTTATGGTTACCAACTTCGCCGCAGTTAGCAGAATGGTAGCGCGGCTGATCTGACCCTTCGAATGGCGAGACTCACCGCCTTCTGAACTGGTTGTTAATGACGAAATATTACTCATACCTTGACAATAGCACGACCGGTCGTAATAATCAAGACAGAAAAAGAACGACTAGTCGTTCTTTTTCTGTCTTGTACGACAAAAGTCTTTCGTGCTTGCCAATGCCAAAAGGAGTAGAGAAAATATCATGACAACACTGCTAAGTGAACCAATTGAGAAGCTAAAAACCCATGTCAAGGGTCATGTGGTGCTTCCGGATGATCCGCGTTACAACGAAGTTCGCGAAATCTGGAATGCGATGATCGATCGCCGACCGGGTGTTATCGTCCAGTGTGCAAAAGCCGATGACATTGCTCATGTCATCACGTTTGCGCGAGAGAATGGTCTGGAACTATCAATCAGGGGCGCTGGGCATAACATCGCGGGAAATGCTGTGTGTGATGACGGCGTCATGATTGATCTTTCAAACATGACGAATGTCCGCATTAATGCCTACTGTAAATTTTTCGGTGATAATCCAGTAAACTACGGGAGAGACACCCGATGAAGGGAATGAGAGGCAGAGCGAGTTAGGGATGAAAGCTAGGGTAGAATTGGTGATTCGGGACGAAGAAGG
>JAFAVL010000416.1 GCA_019242465.1 Chroococcidiopsidaceae cyanobacterium CP_BM_RX_35
AACCGTGCATTGCACTGAACAGCGCTCCACCAAACACGCCCGCCACACCGAGTTGGTGGAAGGGGTGCATAAGAATGTTGTGTTCAGCTTGGAACACAAACATGAAGTTGAAGGTGCCGGAGATACCTAAAGGCATACCGTCAGAGAAGGAACCTTGACCGATGGGGTAGATCAGGAACACGGCAGTTGCTGCGGCAACAGGTGCGCTGTAGGCGACGGCAATCCAGGGACGCATACCTAAACGGTAGGACAGTTCCCACTCACGACCCATATAGCAGAAGATACCAGTCAGGAAGTGGAACACGACCAACTGGTAGGGACCACCGTTGTACAGCCACTCATCCAGGCTAGCAGCTTCCCAAATCGGGTAGAAGTGCAAGCCAATGGCGTTGGAGGAAGGCACAACAGCACCAGTAATGATATTGTTGCCATACAGGAGAGAGCCCGAAACAGGTTCGCGGATGCCATCAATGTCTACAGGCGGTGCAGCAACGAAGGCGATGACAAAACAGGCGGTAGCAGCTAGCAGGGTGGGGATCATGAGGACACCGAACCAGCCAATGTAAAGGCGGTTTTCAGTTGAGGTGATCCACTCGCAGAACCGCTCCCATAGGTTAGCGCTTTCGCGACGTTGTAAGGTTGTGGTCATAATTTGGATGATTGCAATATTACATGGTGACTATCAGGTTGTTACCTTCAATGAGGCAACATAACTTAACAATAAAAGTTGTATTCAGCTTTGTCAGTTATTAAAAGTTATAAATTCAAGTTAATAAGTTAGCTAAAAAGTTATTATTGCCCTAAAATCCCTGATATTATTTTGGACCTTGAAAGTTTTGTCAAAAGTATAGTTGTGGCAGTTCGAAGGTTGCAGCAATTCAGCAAAGTGGTATAAGAGTTTTTTTTAGAGTACACAGAGATACAGAAAAAGCGCCCTTATTATGGGAGCGCTTCTATCATTAAGCAATCATTAGAACAATGACAGCTACTTTATCTATTGCAAGTGAACTGTCAGCAGTTACTTTGTTAATGCAACTTAACTTAATAATAGAAGATCTGCTTGATTTTATCAGTTATTAAAGGTTAGTATAGAGTTATATTTTTCTCATCTATTTCTAGCCTTAGGGTTATAATAAAGTTATTAAAACAAGAAATTTGAGGCGAGGTTTTCGTGACAGATGATGTTGAAGAAGCCTTTACTACTATAGATGCGATTCTTGGCAAAGAGTCTTTGAATGATTTACAAAAAACGGTCTTTCGCCAATCTTGGGAACGAAAGAGTTACCCAGAAATGGCACAAAGTTTAGGATATGATGATGGCTACGTTAAGTATGTTGGCTTTCAGCTTTGGAAGCTGCTCTCAGAGACTCTAGGTGAGAGAGTTACAAAAAACAACTTGCGTTCAGCCATAAACAGGTGGCAAACACGCTCAAAGCCCATATTAAAAGAACTGCAATCAACGACTGTTTGTCAACAAGATTGGGGGGAAGCAATTGATGCTTCTATCTTCTATGGACGCTCTACTGAGCTAGCTATTTTGGAGCAATGGATTGTTCAAGAGCGCTGTTGGTTAGTAGCAATTTTGGGAATTGGTGGCATTGGTAAAACAACTTTATCTGTGAAGTTGACAGAGAAAATTCAGTCACAATTTGAGTACATCATTTGGAGATCACTTCATAACGCTCCACCCATTGAAGCTTTTCTTGCTAGCTTGATTCACTTTCTATCTAGCCAACAGGAAATAGAATTATCTGGGAATGTAAGCTCAAACATCTCGCGACTGCTAGATTACCTAAAAAAGTCTCGCTGCCTACTCGTACTTGACAATGTGGAGACTGTCCTATGTAGTCATGATTCATTAGGAACTTTACATGGCTTTCATACAGGGCATTACCTTGAGGAATACGAGGGATATGGTGAACTCTTCAAGCGAATTGGAGAATCTCGCCACAATAGTTGCCTGGTAATAACTAGTCGAGAAAAGCCTAAAGAAGTGGCAGCCCTTGAAGGCAAAACTTTTCCCGTTCGATCTTTGCAGTTATCAGGTTTAGAAACAGCCGATGGACAAGAACTTTTTCGAGGCAAAGGCAACTTTTCTGGTTCAGAAAATGACTGGAAAAAGCTCATTCACTGTTATGCAGGAAATCCTTTAGCCTTGAAAATCGTTTCCACAACAATTCGAGACTTATTCAACTGTAGTATTTCTAAGTTTTTATTAGAAGAAACAGTGGTTTTTGGTGATATCAAAGTTCTCATTTCTCAGCAGTACTGTCGATTATCAGTGCTAGAAGCTGAGATAATGCACTGGCTAGCTATTAATCGCGAACCTAGTACAATTACAGAAATAAAATCTGACCTTTTATTCCCAACACTGTCTTCTCAGTTGTTAGAAGCATTGGAATCTCTAGAACGGCGATCGCTAATTGAAAAGGGAGCTGGTCTTTTTACATTACAGCCTGTACTTATGGAGTTTATTACTAATTTATTAATAGAGAAAGTTTGCGAAGAAATTGTTAATCAGAAAATTTCATTTTTCAAAAATCATGCTTTGATCAAAGCTCAAGCCAAGGATTACATCAGAAATGCTCAAATCAATTTAATCTTTAAACCAATTATCAAACAACTACTACGTGTATTTGGTACTGTCAATAAACTTGACGAGCGGTTAATGCAAACTTTAGCCTTTTTACGAGGTAAACTGCCTCTTGAAACTGGCTATGCTGCTGGAAATACTATTAATCTACTGCGCCAATTGCAGACAGATTTAAGTGGTCGTGATTTTTCTATATTGACGGTTTGGCAAGCTGATTTACAGAGGTTGAATTTACACCTCTGTAATTTCTCTGGTTCCGATCTCGCTAAATCTACTTTTACTGAAAACTTTAGCTACATTTTTGCAATAGCAGCTAGCCAAGATGGAAAACTTATAGCTACATTTGATACTCATAGCAAGATTCGCCTTTGGCGAGTTGCAGACGGACAACAACTGTTAGTTTGGGATGGACACTTAGGTTGGTCTCGTGCTGTTACCTTTAGTCTTCAAGGTGATACCCTCGTTAGTGGTGGTGAAGACGGAACCATAAAACTGTGGGAACTCTCAGACGGTAGGTGCCGCCAAACTCTACAAGGACATATTGGTGTAGTGTTATCTGTTGCCTGTAGTCCGCGAGGTAATACTCTCGTTAGTGGTGGTGAAGATGGAACCGTAAAACTGTGGGAACTCTCAGATGGTAGGTGCCACCAAACTTTACAGGGACACAGCAGTTGGGTATTGTCTGTTGCCTATAGTCCACAAGGCAAGACCCTAGTTAGCAGTAGCGCTGATCGAACAATAAAACTGTGGGATATTAATACCGGCAATTGTTTGAAAACTTTGCAAGGACATAAAGACACGGTCTTTTTTGTGACTTTCAGTGCTGATGGTAAGACTCTAGTCAGTGCCAGTGAAGACCAAACTGTGAAACTGTGGAACGTTAAGACGGGTGAGTGCCTGAAAACGTTACCAATATTAAGCGGACAAAAAAGTTTGTTGGCATGGCCTGTTGCCTTCAGTTCTAACCATCAAATTCTGGCCATTGGTGGCTCTGACCGAACAATAAAGCTGTGGGATATTAATACAGGTCAACAGGTGAGAACTTTACAGGGACACAGTAGAGAGATCCGGTCTCTTGTTTTTAGCCCTCAAGGTCATACCCTGATTGCTAGCGATGAAGATCAAACTCTAAAGCTCTGGGATATTGCAAATGGCAAGTGCCTAAAAACCTTCCAGGGATACAGTAGTGGGGTGTGTTCTATCGCTCTTAGCCCTGATGGTGAAACCCTTGTCGGCGGTAGTACAGACCGAATGGTAAGGCTATGGAATGTTTCAGATGGTAAGTGCTTGAGAACCTTTGAAGGGCATACGAGTTGGGTTAGAGGCGTTGCTTACAGCCCTGATGGTCAAACTGTAGCCAGTGGAGGTGCAGACCTACTAGTTAAGGTTTGGGATGTCTCCAATGGTAAATGCTTAAGAAGCTTTAAGGGGCACGCTAACATGGTTGTTGCGATTACCTATGATCCACAAGGTAATACTGTAGCGGTTGCCAGTGTAGACCAAGCGGTAAGAGTCTGGAATATCAGTACTGGTGAATGTTTCAAGGTTTTACAGGGACACACTAGTTTTGTGCTTTCAGTTGCCTACAGTCCAGATGGTAAGATCTTAGCTAGCTGTGGTGCTGACCGGACAATTAGGCTTTGGGACGTTAGCACTGGTGAATGCTTCAAAGTTTTACAAGGACATGTTCATTGGGTGTGGTGTATCGCTTTTAGCCCAGATGGTCGAAACCTAGCTAGCGCTAGTGCTGACCATACGGTGAGAATTTGGGATATCTCAGATGGTGAGTGCAGCAAAATTCTTCCTGGGCACACTAATTGGGTTGCCTCAGTTGTCTATAGTCCAGAAGGCAAGACTTTGGTCAGCGCCAGTATGGATCAAACAGTGAGAGTGTGGGATACGAACACAGGTCTTGCTTTAAAAGTAGGCTCTTTATGGATTCCAGGGATCTGCATGAGAAATACACGCCTCTAATCCTTAACAAACAAGGGTTTCAGTCCTATAGATAAGTACAGAACCTCTAATCCTTAACCGGTAAGAATTCTAGCTCTCCTTGATAGAGCAAGATCCCCGGAATCCATAAAGAGCCTAAAAGTATTGCGTGGACATAAAAGCTGGGTGCTTTCAGTCGCCTTCACCCACCTGCGCCATCAATCCCAGGAATTGAAGCAAGTCATTGTTAGTGGTAGCGATGATCAGACAATACGATTTTGGGAGATCGAGACAGGCGAATGCATCAAAACATTGAGCATTGAAAGACCATATGAGGGTATGAATATCACTGGTGCAATTGGTTTAACAGAAGCTCAGAAGGTAACGTTAAGAGCGCTAGGTGCAGTTGAGTCAGTCATCAAGCGTGTGTAGCGTGCCTATAGCCTTGGTCTAAGATCCATTGAAATTCATGCAGTTTTTGCAACACAACCAACCTGTGATGCAACTTTTTCAGCCGTTTCAGGTTTAGACAATATATTTTGTATATATTTTGAGTTAGCAGTTTTTATCTGACTTCGGTCAGAAGTAGCTTGTGAGCACAATCCGTTTCGAGCATGTGTCTTTAAAGTTTGCAGGTTCGCCCCGTCCAGCCGTTAATGATTGCACTCTTGAGGTTGAGTCAGGCAAGTTGGTTGTGATTTTGGGTCCATCGGGCTGTGGCAAAACAACCCTGCTCAAGATGGTTAACCGTTTGTATGAACCTACAACAGGCAAGATTACCTTCGACGGCACGGATATCCGGCAGATCAAGCTCACGAAGCTGCGTCAGCAAATTGGCTATGTTATTCAGCAGTCGGGTTTGTTTCCGCATATGAACGTGGCTCAGAATATTGCAGTTGTGCCGCAGTTGTTGGGCTGGCAAAAAGCGAAAATTCAGTCGCGAGTCGATGAACTGCTGCACTTGATTGGTTTGCCGCCTAGCGAATACCGCGATCGCTTTCCCGCACAACTATCTGGGGGGCAGCAACAGCGAGTGGGCTTAGCAAGGGCGCTAGCAGCAGATCCGAGTGTTATGTTGATGGATGAGCCCTTCGGTGCCATTGATGCCATCACCCGCACCACTTTACAGGACGAGATTTTGCGTCTGCAACGCCAGCTAAAAAAAACAATTCTGTTTGTCTCTCATGATGTTGAGGAAGCACTGCGTCTTGCTGACCTGATTCTGATTTTAGATCGAGGGCAGATTGTGCAGTATGATACGCCATTCCACATTTTGACAGGTCCCGCTAATGCCTTTGTGCACGATCTCGTTGATGCTGACGATATAGTGCGCCAGCTTAGCTTGTTGCGAGTTGAGGCGGTAATGACGAATGTGCCTCAACGTTCTGCCGGAGGCGGCTCTGGCAGCGCGCTTTCGCAAGCTCAAAATTATAGTGCTAACGTAGAACCTACCATTGCTCTACATGACAATTTACGCCAAGCCCTTTCCTTACTGCTGCGGACGGGTATGCCATCGCTAACAGTGCTGGACAACAATATACCAGTCGGTATGCTGACTCTAGAACACATTCGTCGTTCAGCCAGTATGGGAGTAAGTAGGTGAGCTATATCATTGGGCATCCAGGAATTGTCTGGGGTTTGCTGCTCGAACATTTACAGATGACAACCTTGGCGTTGCTGATTGCTGTGTTGGTTGCCCTACCCTTAGCCCTGCTAATTGCCCGCTATCGTTGGCTGAACGTCCCAGTTATGGGAATCCTTGGCATTCTTTACACAGTACCTAGCTTGGCGTTGATTATTCTGCTAGTGCCGCTCTTAGGTCTCAACCCAAGTTCAGTAGTTGCGGCTATGGTAATCTATGCTCAGATCATTTTGGTACGTCATATCACTCTTAGTCTGCAATCAATCAGACCAGAGATTCTGGAGGCGGCCAAAGGTATGGGTATGAATAGCTGGCAACGCTGGTGGCGTGTGCAAGTGCCGCTGATGCTACCCATTTTTCTAGCGGGTCTACGCCTCGCAACTATTATTAGCATTGCAATTGCTACAATTGGAGCCAAGTTTGGAGCAGGCGGACTAGGTACATTACTGTTTGATGGCATTGCCCAAGCGGGTCGCTATGACAAAATCTGGGCTGGAGCGATCGCCGTCGCAGCTCTAGCACTGGTGATGAATGGGGCATTGCTAGCACTTGAGTGGGCGTCTCATCCCAAGAGGCGAATTCGACCTTTTCGTACTCGTAGAACTGCATCAACTGCCAAGCAAACATAAGGAGCAACTGGTAAATTGGGTCAAATCTGCACGAGTTTTGAGGTGAAATGTAGGAAATCGGCATCAATCATAGGAATCGACCAATCATAACCTGGGAAAACGGCTCCCTATCTGGTATCCTTGGACTGAGCGTTGTAAGTGAGGTTCAAGCTCGCACTTGAAGGGACGCCGATGGTCGCGCCAGCTGTTGAAGGCATTGATCTGTTCAAAATTGCGGGTCGCTCCATTTCGGGCTGGATTCCCAGCTTCAAGACGGGCACGGCTGGACACGTCCGACAGCCGTTCTGTAGCCAGTTGGAAGAACGCCTCTTGCTCTGGCTCGAATACCATCCCCAGGTTGCCTGCTACGCCCGTGGCGACATTGGTCCAAAGTTTGCCACCGCGTACCGACTACCTGCTCCCAAGGATGCGCCTTTTGCCATTGGCTACGAATTTCTCGGCCAACCCCATGATTACTTGCCTGATGTCGTAGGCACGTTGACGAATGGAACACTCTTCATCGCCGAGGCAGGCATGGAAGATGACAAACGGGGCGATCGCTACCTTGCCAAAGCCGAGGCAGCACGCCGCCTAGCGCGCATCCGACGAGGCGTCTTCTGGATTGGCACGGAAAAGGGAGATGTCGCTATTCTGTTGATTTGGCTTTAAACGGGTAAACCAAATTCGTAGCGATTAATAAATAGTCCAATTACCAAATCGTGCATCAATATTGTCTTAGAAAAACAAATTGTTCTTCGAGCTAAACGCTTAATCCTTGTCCGTAAATTCAAGTTTTTGTTTTCAATTTTTTGTGTATTCTGTTTCCCAACCACATGTTTCTTCGGTTCTAGATTTCGCTCGTATGCTCCCCAACCGTCAGTGTAAAATCCTGTAATGCCAAACGGCTCCAATAGGGCTTTTAATTGCAGAAATACTTCATCTTTACGAGTTCCAAAGACATAGGCTAAAACTTTTCCACTACAATGGTCAATCGCATACCATAACCACCGAGGATTTGATTTCCTCGCCACGTAACTCCACAACTCGTCTAGTTCAGATTCAAAGCTGTGAGGCTTTTCATCCAGCGGCGCTAATAAAATCTCTACCTCAATCTGCTCTGGATTCAGTTGCTTTAACACCGATAGGTTGACTGGTCGCAACTGAGACTCTTTTTTTTAATTCACGAGTAACGGTGTTAGGGCTCACATGTAAAACTCGAGCTGTGTCTCTCACTCCACTTCCATTCATTGCCATGTCTACAATTTGTCGTTTAACACTACGCAAACTCCCAGGACGCGAATAATCGAGAATAAAAGTCCGACCACTACAGACGTTTCCCCGACACCGATAACGTTGTTTACCTTCAGGTGTTCTTCCAAATTTGACCAGATCAGTGCCATGACAATGAATGCAATGAATAGGCTTAAGGAGCATCTTTATTTTTTCATCAATATTTCCCACTATTATTTCATATAGAGCTTAGTCGATCAACAGGTTGACGACATCTCCGGGTTTCAGGGGGTGAATTACCGGATTCTCTACTTCTTTCACGGTAACGAGGCGGCGATTCTCGCCCACGGGCTCGTGAAGGAGCGAAGGGTGCCGCCGGACGAAATCGACCGGGCCGTCGAGCGAAGGAAGAAGTTCGAGTCGAATCCCGAGCGCCACACGTATAAGGAAGAGGAGTAGTCACATGCCGAGAACGACCCGAAATGCGATAAAAATTCTTCATAACCGACTCTACAAAGATCCCGAGCGAAAGGCGGATCTCGAAGAGGCTCGGATCAACGACGACGTCGCTCGGAAGATCGCGGCGCTTCGGGAAGCGCGAAATCTCTCGCAACGAGAACTTGCCGCCCTCGTCGGTACGACGGCGTCCGTCATCTGTCGGCTCGAGGATGCCGACTACGAAGGGCATTCGGTCGGGATGCTCAACAGGATCGCCTCGGCGCTTGGGGCTCATCTTTCGATAAACTTCGTACCGGCTCCCGACGGAGGAGCGGCGGACGTCTCCAACTTGCCGACGTCACTCTAGAAAACATGGGTTCGCAATCGTGGAACCATGAGTGTTCCACGGTGTTCCTCACTATAGAGGGACCTTATCCGTATAGTGTATGACACTTTCCTCGTGGTGATTTTCGTTACGTCGTAACGTCTGTGGAAAGGCGGATACCGTCCGATAACCGATGATTATCGGAAGGAATAATTTCTGGCCGAGCGGCGACGTACGGAGCGAGGAGGGGGCCGGGATACGGCGGGATTTGACTGATAATGAAGGCGGCGCACCTAAGGGGCGTGCTCGTGACCCTGCTTGACGGTGTAGCAACAGAGAAAGAATGAAATCTCAAGAACAAAGAAGAAAAACAATGAGTGCAACCAACGATAACTTGCTAGGAAGCAACGGTTCCAGCCAGCCATTCAAAGGCACCATTAGACTCGACATTCGAGATTCGATGCCGGATTGGTCGGCATTTCTTGCCAAAAAAGCGCCGAAGGACGCACCGAACGTCCTCGTCATCCTTTACGACGACACTGGCTGCGCCTCCTGGTCTACCTACGGCGGGCGGATCAACATGCCGACGCTCGATCGGCTGGCGCAGAACGGACTGACCTACTCGCAATGGCACACAACCTCAGTCTGCTCGCCAACGCGCTCGACTTTCCTGACCGGACGCAATCATCACGCGAACGGGTTCGGCTCGATCGCCGAGATGGCTCTCGGATTCCCCGGCTATAACGGTCATATTCCACTGGAGAACGGTACGATCGCGCAGGTGCTGCGCGACGCGGGATGGAGCACCTTCTGGATCGGTAAGAATCACAATGTGCCCGTTGATGCGTTTAGCATCGGCGCGTCTAAGAAACGCTGGCCATTGGGGTTGGGATATGACCGCTTCTACGGCTTCATCGGCGGCGAGACCAACCAGTGGTATCCCGAACTGATCGAAGACAATCATTATGTCGAGCAGCCGTATCAGCCCGAGGAGGGCTATCATTTCTCGAAGGACATCGCCGACAAGGCAATCTCCTTTATCCGCGATTCCAAACAGTCGGAGCCGGAAAAACCCTGGTACATGTGGTACTGCCCTGGCGCAAACCACGCCCCGCATCATGCCCCGCAGGAGTATATCGACAAATATAAGGGCATGTTCGATGACGGCTATGAAGCGTATCGCGAATGGGTGGTGGCGCAAATGATCGAACGCGGTATCCTGCCCGAAGGCACGGATCTAACGCCTATCAATCCGCTGCCCGAGGGGGTGCTTCCCGAAGCTGACAGCGTCCGCCCGTGGGATATGCTTTCGGACGACGAGAAGAAACTCTTTTCCCGCATGGCAGAAGTCTTTGCGGGGTTCTCCGAATACACCGATGTCCAGATCGGTCGCCTGATCGACTATCTGGAGGAATCGGGGCAGCTCGACAACACTTTGATCTTCTACTGTGCCGACAATGGTGCTTCGGGCGAGGGCAGCCCCAGCGGATCGGTCAACGAGAACCGTTTCTTCAACGGCTATCCCGACGACATCGAGCAGAACATGGCCATGATCGAAAAGCTGGGAAGCCCGGACACCTACAACCACTATCCGACCGGCTGGGCAGTGGCGTTTTCCACGCCTTATAAAATGTTCAAACGCTACTCCTCCTATGCGGGTGGTACTTGCGATCCACTGGTCATCTCATGGCCCAGGGGCATCAAGGCGCGAGGTGAGGTGCGTCACCAGTACCACCACTGCACCGATATCATGCCGACGATCCTGGAATGCTGCGGCCTCGAAATGCCGGAGGTGATTGATGGCGTGAAGCAATCGCCGCTGGCGGGCGTGTCGATGCGCTACAGCTTTGACAATGCCAATGCGCCGACGACCAAAGAAACTCAATACTACGAGATGGTCGGCACGCGCGGCATCTGGCACAAGGGCTGGAAAGCAGCGACCCTGCACGCCCCAGCACCCTCAGACCAGGGCAATTTCGACAAGGAACGCTGGCAGCTTTTCCACACGGATGTGGATCGCTCGGAGGCGCACGACCTCGCCGAGCAAGAGCTGGAAAAGCTGAAGCAGCTACAGGATCTGTGGATGGCTGAGGCGCAGAAGAACAATGTGCTGCCGCTCATCGATGTGGGTGTCCAGCTAATCCACGAGCTGGAGTTCCACGCGCAACCGCCTACAGGTGGGCAATTCGTTTACTATCCCGGAACGAGCGAGGTTCCCGAAGCGACAGCCGCCCGAACACTCGGCGCGTCGTTCAAGGCGCTGGCGG
>JAFAVL010000418.1 GCA_019242465.1 Chroococcidiopsidaceae cyanobacterium CP_BM_RX_35
AAGGAGAAGTCGAATGACCACTCTGACTCTCAACCTGGATGCCATTGTGCAACTCACTGATGATGCCTTCTATGCTCTATGCCGAGCCAATCCAGAAGTTAAGTTTGAACGCACAAGCTTTGGGGAACTGATTGTCATGCCACCAACAGGCGGAGAAACTGGAAATCGCAACGCTAAGCTCACTATCAGGCTGGGAAACTGGGCAGAGGCAGATGGCACTGGTATTACCTTTGATTCCTCCACAGGTTTTAAACTCCCCAATGGGGCTAACCGCTCTCCTGATGCAGCTTGGATTTTGTTGACCCGCTGGGAAACCCTGACGCCAGAGCAACGCTGTAGATTTCCACCCATAGCCCCAGACTTTGTAATAGAACTGCGCTCGGATACTGATAGCCTCACAACCACTCAGTCCAAGATGGAGGAGTATATCGACAATGGCGTTCGCTTGGGCTGGTTGCTCAATCCACAAGACCAACAGGTAGAAATTTACCGTCAGGGGCAAGATAAGGAGGTTTTGTCAAATCCTATCAGTTTGTCTGGTGAAGAAGTACTTCCGGGTTTTGTGCTGGAATTGAGAGGAATCCTTTGATGCCGACTCACCAAGCCAATTCCCTACCACCGATTCGTCTTATATCCTTTGACTCAGCTCCTGCTCAAGAGCAGTTGCAAACCACCCCCCAGGATTTACGCTTCTTAAGGCGCGTGAAGCGTAGCTATCCCGTAAGGGAATCGCTATCTGTTAATTCCCAAAGAGCCTACCGCAGAGAACTCACCCGATTTCTGCAATGGACAGATCGACCCTTAAAAGACATCACACCAAGACAGATTGCTCAGTTCAAGTTTCATTTGTTGGAGCAAGGACTGACTGCCACCTCAGTGAATCGAGCTTTGGCGACGTTGAAGAGTTTCTTTAGTTGGTTGATGAAAGCCTACCCAGAAGTGACATACTCCCGGCACTGATGCTACGCATACAGTGCGGGCTTCTCAACAACTCCAGCTAAAGCTTCGGATACTCGTTGAGCTTTACTCACCCGATGCCCCAGGGCGAGGTTCTTAATGTTGATGGCAGCATTCAAGTCCCTGTGCAACTCCACTCCGCAGGAGCAACTATGCCACCTATCAGAAAGAGTTTTTGGAACTTTTGTGCCACAACCAGAGCAGTGTTGAGTTGTACCGTTGGGATTCACAGCAACCGTCAGCCTACCAGCACTTGCAGCCTTGCAGGTGACTATCTCAATGAATTCGCCCCATCCGGCGTCTAGAATCGACTTGCTCAACCTCGTTTTGGCAAAGCCCCTTAATATTCAACGCCTCATAAGCAATCACATCGTATTGCTTGAGGAGTTGACCAGCTACCTTGAAATGAAAATCTTTCCTCTGCCGCGCTACTTTTTGGTAGTGCTTAGACAATTTCTTGCCTGCTTTCTGCCTACGTCTAGTTCCCTTTTGCCGCTTCCGACTCAAAGATTTGTTGAGGAGTTTGCGACGTTTCTCGCTCCTTCTAGCAAATCGGGGGATTGGTACAACTACACCCTCACTCGTCACCAAAAAGTCCTTCAACCCTACATCAATACCAACAGTCTTCTCCATATTGATATCAGGAGAAACAGTAGGAACAGTCTTGTCAGAGAGCGAGAGCATAACGTACCAACCATCTGGCTTGTGTACAAGTGTACATGTCTTGATGACAAAGCCATCAGGAATTGGGCGATGCAGAATCAGTTTCACACCACCAATCTTGGGAAGGTTAATGTACTTCCCAACAATGCAGTTAACCTTCATCCTGGGGTAGGTGAAAGACCGATAGCGACTACTTGGCTTGTACCGAGGCTTTCCAGAACGCTTGCCACTGCTATCGCCTTTGATGAAACGTTCAAAAGTTTTCTTGACTCTGCCTACCACATCTTGCAGCACATCCGAGTAGACCTCTTTATACTCTGGGTACTTAACTTTCGTCTGTACTAAGTCGCGCTTTTGACCATAGTATTCAGGTTGGTCAGCCAGTGGTGCAATGCTTGTAACAAGCGGACAGGCATTTATGGGACAACGGTTAGAATCCCACCAATTAAAGCGTTCCCACAGTCTGTAGTTGTACTGCCGCCGACACAGTTCCAACCAAGTCTCCATTTGGGCAGACTGGTTTTTGGTTGGACGTAATCGGTACTGGTAGGCAGTTTTCATGTATCAACTATACCACACAAAAGGAAGAGGATAAATGTTGGACCGACAAACCCTGTCCGCTATTCCTCCCACGCTCCCCTTCGGGAGAGTCGTGGGGCTCCTCGCGGTTGAAGCTAAACAGAATCAGGGTTAGGGCAAATATGGCTGCGACTAGTCCTGCGTAACCAGCAAAACATCATCGCTCGAACATATACATTCTGTATTGTTGTCCCTGTCAAGAATCTGTATGGTAAGAGTGTTAATTTTTCTACTGCTGTTCTCAAGAAGTACGAGCTAATCTTTAGTCGATACAATCTGTAGTCATTATGGTACATCGGATGCCGTTAAGGAAAAAGTGATGCTTGTGCCTCTTGCTCTGTCTCTCAATAGCCAGAATCTGCCATACCCAGATCCCATCCATCCCATCATCGTTCACTTTGTGATTGCGATGGTGCTGTTTGCCTTCTTCTGCGACGTGGTGGGCTACTTTACACGTAAACATCATCTATTTGAGGTAAGTTTTTGGAACATGTTTGTTGCCTCAATCTGTATCTTCCTAGCCGTCATCTTTGGTCAGTTTGAAGCTGGTTTAGCAGACCCCTATGAAGCGGCGCAGTCAACCCTGAATTCGCACACGCTCACTGGCTGGTCGCTATCTGCCATTGTCGTTGCCATCACGACCTGGCGGTTTATCATTCGCAACCGCGACCCGCTGAAAGTCCCTCCAGCTTACCTGGGTGTGGCCACGTTTCTAGTCTGCCTAGTGTGTTTCCAAGTATTTCTGGGGAGCCAGTTGGTGTGGGTCTACGGGCTGCATGTAGAGCCAGTCATGGAGGCAACAAAGAAGGGAGTCTTGCAATGAACCTACAAATTGAACAGTTGGGGGTGAAGCTAGGGGCGAATGGGTTGCCCTACGCGGTGCCAATTCATCCGAATCTAGTGCATCTGACGTTAGGTTTGTTCATCATTGCTATTGCCTTTGATTTGGCAGGAATGTTGTTTCCCTTAGAACAACCGATCCTCAAATTTTTAGTACTGACGGCTGTCCGTCGAGGCTTTTTTGATGTCGGTTGGTACAACCTGCTAGCTAGTGCGATCGTGACCTTTTTCACTGTCGCCGCAGGCTTCTTCGAAATCATGCTAGCTGATCCGCCTACTGATGTGAAAAGTGCTTGGGGATTGGGAGCAAGTCCGACTATGCTGATGCATGGACTAGGTGGGGTCTTGCTCTTGACCCTCATTGTAGGGATGACCGTATGGCGAGGGTTTCAGCGCTACCATTGGCGTCGGGATGAGGACAAGCAGGTGCATTGGAGCTATCTGGCAGCAGGGGTTGCGATCCTGGGTCTTTTGTTTCTTCATGGGACACTAGGGGCACAACTGGGAGACGAGTTTGGGATTCACACTACCGCTGCTAATTTGCTACGGCAGGGAAAAAATCCTAACTTACTGCTCAGGTAACTGATGGGGAGATCGGGAGCCAGCGCCGTGGGCGGGTTTCCCACGCCAGTCCGCTCAACGGAGGAGGACAGTCGCGTGGGCGGGTCCCCCGACTTGAGCGAACTGTCCGTCGGAACCTCCGCACGCGGCTGGCTCGACTTGAGGAGCCACTGCGTTGCGGAGAGAAGTCAAGCTCGGAGATTGCCTCCGTTGTGGTCCCCACTCTGTGGGGATTAGGGGAGATAGGGAGAAAAGAATGTTGTTATGAAGAGAATTCTAAACACGCTGCTATTAGCTGCGTTTGTGACAGTGATTGTCATCGTCAGCTACTGGCTGGGACAGCAGGCATACTCCTGGATGCCTGCTCAAGGAACAGCTGAAGCAAAACGGGTTGATGCTTTATTTAGCTTCCTGGTGACGTTAGGAACATTTGTTTTTTTGGGGATCGCTGGTTTCATAATGTATTCGATTCTTACTTGTCGAGTAGGTGAGGGAGACTTTAGCGATGCTCGCCCCGATCGAGGCAATCCGAAGTTGGAAGCCTTATGGACAGGGATTCCAATTCTGTTGGTATTGTGGATCGCGGCTCAAAACTTCAGCATTTATCAGCAAATTGATATCCAGGGTCTGACGCCGATCGTGCATTTGCACATACCTTCTGCAGCCGAACCAGCAGATGCTGCAACGGCTGTCAACAACAATGCCAAACCTGTATCTGAACAGATTGAGGTTGTGGCGAAGCAGTGGTCTTGGACTTTTCGCTATCCTGCCAGGAATGTCACCAGTACTGAATTACACTTGCCAGTCAATCAAAGCGCTAGTCTAGCAATGCGTTCAGAGGATGTAATCCACGGGTTCTACGTGCCTGAGTTTCGCCTCAAGCAGGACATCGTTCCTAACCGCACGATTACCTTTACAGTCACGCCGCTGCGCAAAGGCAAATATCGGCTGCACGATTCCCACTTCAGTGGTACCTACTTTGCCGTTATGGCAGCGGATGTTTATGTTGAGTCCCCTGAAGCTTACACCCAGTGGCTTGCCCAAGCTGCTACCCGTAAGCCAGCTCCAGCCAAGAATCAGGCCGCTACCGAATATGCTCGGCGACAAGAGTACGGTTTTAAAAGCAGTTGGCCTAGTGTTCGACCTGCAAAACCTCCTGTTGTGAATTATTCCAGTTAAGATAAGGAAGAAATTAATGACCAATAACCCGATTGAAGGTATTGCTCACACCCACGCCTCTGAAAACCACACGGAGCAAGAGACAGGTTGGCAGCGCTACTTCTTCAGCACTGATCATAAGATCATTGGTATCCAATACCTGCTCACCACTTTCATCTTCTTCCTGATCGCTGGCTTGTTCTCCATGGTCCTGCGCGGTGAACTAATTACTCCAGAATCGGATATTGTCGATCGTCCCCTCTACAACGGCTTGTTCACCATGCACGGCACGATGATGATCTTCCTGTGGATTATCCCAACCCAGGTGGGTTTAGCTAATTACCTAGTGCCGCTGATGATTGGGGCAAGGGACATGGCTTTTCCGCTGCTCAACGAGATCGCTTATTGGATCATCCCAGTTGCAGGTCTTTTGCTGCTGTCCAGTTTATTGCTGCCTTCCGGTACCGCGCAGGCTGGGTGGTGGTCCTACCCACCAGTTAGTATTCAAAATCCGTCTGGTCATGTGCTCAATGGTGAACTCTTTTGGCTCCTTAGTATAGCGCTCTTGGGCATCTCATCAATTATGGGAGGAGTCAACTTCGTCACAACTATTGTCAAGCTGCGGGCACCTGGCATGACATATTTCCGCATGCCCATCTTCGTCTGGACAGTCTTGAGTGCCCAATTGCTCCAACTGTTTTGTTTGCCTGCTCTTACTGGCGCAGCAATCATGCTGTTTTTAGAACTGACTCTGGGGGCACCCATATTCAACCCCTTTAAGGGAGGCAGCCCCATCCTTTACCAGCATCTGTTCTGGTTCTACTCCCATCCGGCGGTTTACGTCATGGTACTGCCTGCCTTCGGCGTCTTCTCAGAGGTGATTCCTGCTTTTTCCCGCAAACCTCTATTTGGCTATCGGTCGGTGGCGCTTGCCTCGTTCGGTATCGCTGTAGTCAGTACCCTTGTTTGGGTACATCACATGTTTGCCAGTGGCACACCGGGTTGGATGCGGATGTTATTCATGGTCACTACGATGCTGGTCGCTGTGCCCACTGGTGTGAAGGTGTTTGCCTGGGCTGCCACCGTTTGGAACGGCAAGCTGCACCTACAGACACCAATGCTGTTTGCCCTAGCTGGTGTGGTCATGTTTGTCTTTGCTGGTGTCACTGGCATCATGCTCGGCTCGACGGCATTTGACCTGCATGTTAACAACACCTACTTTGTCGTAGGACACTTCCACTACGTTGTTTACAACACCATTACGATGGCGATCTTCGCCGCAATTTACTACTGGTTCCCCAAAATCACCGGGCGGATGTACGCTGAGGGTTGGGGCAAGCTACACTTCTGGCTGACCTTTATTGGTGCCAACCTCACCTTTTTCCCCATGCACCCACTGGGCTTACAGGGTATGCTGCGCCGAGTCTCCTCCTATGACCCGCAATACCAGTCGTGGAACATCGTCGCCAGCATCGGGTCATTCTTGCTGGGAATGGCAACATTACCCTTCATCATTAATATGGTGGGTTCCGCTCTTCAGGGCAAGAAGGCCTCAAACAATCCCTGGCACGCAACCGGACTGGAATGGACAACCTCCTCGCCTCCCCCTGTGGAGAACTTTGAGGAGATTCCAGTCGTCACCTCAGCTCCCTACGGCTACGGCAAGTCAAAAGCTCCTAGTCCGGGAGCTACTGATCAAGAGTGAAGTCAGTTATGGAAAGTCCTATTCATCCAAGTCAAATACGGCAACCCTTACCTCAACCCGACGGTAACGCACACATTGAGGATGAGCGGAAGAAGCTGATGTTCGGCTTCACCATATTCCTGCTTTCGGAGAGCGTGATCTTCATCAGTTTTTTCGTCACCCTCATCGCTCTAAAATTAACAGCTTCCCAATGGCTTCCGCCTGGTGTTTCGGGACCAGAACTGTCTACACCTATCATTATCAATACGGTGATACTGCTTTCCAGTAGCCTCGTTATCTACCTGGCAGAGCGTGCCTTAGAGCGCAACCAGCTCGGCAAATTTCGCCTGCTGTGGCTAACCACGTCTGTGATGGGAGCCTATTTCCTTGCTGGCGAGATTAAAGAGTGGCTCGGTCTCAATTTCGGAGTGGCTACGGGACTGGTCGGCGCTACGTTCTACTTGCTGACAGGCTTCCACGGTTTGCACGTCACTGCCGGGATTCTCCTACAGTTGCTTATGCTTGCCCGCTCCTTCATTCCAGGTAACTATAACCTTGGACGCTACGGTGTGAGTGCAGTATCCTTGTTCTGGCACTTCGTTGATGCAATCTGGATTGTTGTGTTTTCGCTGCTCTACCTTTGGCAGGCATAGTAACTGAGCCCCTACACCCTGTTCTTGGTCGCCAACGCTTGCTCTAGCGCCACTGTCTCCTTGGCTACAACCATTCTTTTCAAAGCTGTCAGACTAACAAGTAGCGCTCGAAACTTGTTGCCATCTTGAATCACAAGCACTCGTTGGCTTGAGAAATTACATTTAGCTATCATCTTCTGAACTTCAAGCGGGTGCTTCTCTTTCTCAGCTCTGAACCGCAATGACAGCTTGTAGCTGTCCTGAACTCCACTTAGGTCTGCGTAGATAGCACCTGCTTCTGAGTGTTCATCTGCCATGCACTCTAAAGCTAGGAGAAAGCTGATAGTTTGAGCATCAAGTTCTGCTGCGTTGGTAGTGAACTGGTTCATATTCCTGTTTCTGAATCAACCTTAAAGGCTGAACTAGCGACGCAAACTAAATAAATGATGAGCAGGTTTAAAGTTTTCTAGGCAATCGAGGTTGAGAAAACCTCAACCACATACAGTCGATACAGATATGGATACTCTATAGCATTAGTCAGCAAACTTCTGGTATAAATCTAAACCATTTTTCAAGATCATGCTTGCAAGAAAGCCCTCACTCGCAGGCGCGATCGCGCCTTGCAGATTAACTTAACCGCTATGCTTGCCAAAAGCAGCACTTGACCAATTGCTCGTCTGCTGTGCGCTCGCAATTGATTGCAGTCTGCTGCAATGTATCTGAGGATAGAAGTCACTGATGTAGCTAGACGCGTAGGATGCCTTTGAGCCTGGTAAATATGTATTGTATTTGTCGCTCAGGTTAACGACTGAAGTCAACAGTACACTGCCATGTAAAGGTGGTGCCTACGTTGACCGCCTTCCACAGTCACTTTTTGCTCGCTATCCCTATGGAGGTCTTTTAAATGCAGCGAATTTTTGCAACCATGAAGCAAGCACTCGGCAATAGCTTTTTAATTCTGGGCATACTCAGTTTAAGCATTGTGTCAAGTCTATTTATATTTTTCGCCTCGCCAAGTTTAGCAGCACCAATTTCGGCTGAGGGTCAGAAGCTGATGCAGCAGGAAAAGCTGGATAAAGATAGTCAAGAGGCTACTGCAGACCGCTCGTACTCATACGAAGAGCAGGTAAAAGCAGCTGAAGACCCTGATAAGGTTTACGAAAAAAATGCCAAAGCCTATAAAGAATCTCATCCTGGTGAGAACTTAGTTGAGGAAGCAGCAGAAGGAGCGCAAAAACTGATTAAAAACGCCACAAAATAACTAACTATGTCGCTGAGCAGCAGTATGCCAGATCAATCCAGCAAAAATCAGTGCTAAACCAAAAAGCCAAATCTGCTGCTCAACCCAAAAAGCTAAGAAAATACAAGCTATCAAGCCCGCCCAAGCTACCCATTTGGGATAGAGCCTCTCAGTTACCGATAGCCGTAGCGCTGCTAAATTGGTGATAGCGTAGTAAATCAAAACACTAAAGGCGCTGAAAGACCAAGTCGTTTTGACATTGCCAATGAGAACCAATCCGGCGATCACCAAGCCCACAATCAGCACAGCCAAAGATGGTGTTGTTCCCGATTTGTTTAGATGCGCTACCAGTTGTGGCATATCTCGGCGGCGTCCCATCGCTAGTAGTACACGGGATAAGCCTAAAAGCAGGTTGAGGAGGACTCCTAGCATGGCGGTGATGGCGCCAATGGTCAAGACCTGAGTTTCACCCGGAATGCCAAAGTTCTGGACTGCTACTACAAGAGGTGCGGCTTGAGCTTGTGGTGATGCACTGAGAGCTTTTGCCCCTACCGATCCAACGCCCACCACAGCTACAGCACAGTAAAGCAACATTGTGACTACCATTGTGACAATCATTGCTCTAGGAATAGTCGTTTGCGGTGCTTTTGCTTCCTCGCCTAAGGTGGCGATACGCCCATAACCCGTATAGGCAACAAACATAAGTGCGCTAGCCTGGAGTACTGTTGCTATCGACCCGTTGAAAAAAGGTGTCAAATTGTCAGCACCAGCAGCGATAGCAGTGGGTAGACCTGCAATGATAAAGAAACCTAAAGATAGCAGAGAGATTGACACTATTGCAATATTGGCAACGTTAGAGCGCCGAATCCCAGCCAGTGCAACTCCTGTGAGAACAAATACAGCTGCTAAAGCTGTGGGGACAAGTAAGCCATGTTTGGTCAAGTTAGTGGCGCTTAGCAAATAGCTAGCAAAACCTAGAGCAGCAGTGGCAGCTGAAGCCGTTTTAGCCAATAAAAACATCCAACCAGCTGTAAAACCAAGCCAAGGATTGAGATACTTATAGCCATACTCATAAGTACCACCGCTAACTGCATGATTAGCTGCTAGTTGAGCACTGCTGAGACCATTGCAGGTAGCTACTAGTGCCCCAATCACTACAGCAAGAATCACTGCTGGACCAGCAATACCCGCAGCAAGACCGATACTGACGAACACCCCAGTGCCGATAATTGAACCCAGTCCCATTACAGTTGCACCAACAATCCCCAACTCTCGTTTCAGTTGTTGTGGAGATGTTCTACCTGACATGAGATAACTTCCTTGATGCTTTTTGATTAAACTTACTATGCCAAACTATTTGGTCTGCAACAAGACCAAGCTCTTTGAGGCAGATGTTCTAATAGTAAAAGATCAAAAATATAGTTTTTAATTTAAGTTTGTAGTCTTGATATCTGTCAGGTTTTTGATGAAAGCAGTTCTCTGTAATTCAAGATTGAGCAAATCAATTTATTTGATTCTACCAAATTTTAGAAGATTTCACTAGATATTTTAGCTCCAACTATAAAGAGGTTATTGATTTTTGCTGACATTAACACTAAAGTCAACTATTGAACCAAACAGTCAATTCAACTGCTTCTCTAATACGAAGATTCTATACGAGGTATGGGTAAAATTACTGCAATTATTTGTATTTGTGCAGCAGTTTTGCTGCTGGTATATAGCCGTTCCGTCAAGTTAAACACTACCTTTACCCTGCCCCAGCAGGCGATGCTGTCCTCAGATGGAGCTGTAGCAGCTATCTCGCCTCAGATAGCACTGCCGTCAGCCTATCTCATTACGCCGATGTCAGTAGTGCAAAGTGATAACTACTCTGAAGGAGTTGTCGTCGATCGTCAAGGTAACATCTATTTCTCAGAAATTAAACCAGGAACGATTACGGTGTTAGCACCCGACGGCACCCGACGACTCTGGGCGCAAATTCCAGGTGCCAACGGACACGGAATCACCCCTGATGGAACTCATATCGTCGCTGCCCAAAACTCAGTAGTACAACTGGATGCTAATGGCAAGAATTTAAAAGTGATTGCTAAGGAATTTCAAGGTCAGCCCTTGGTGTATCCCAATGACATCACCATCGATCCACAAGGAGGTTTTTACTTCACCGACTCTGGCGACACAAGCCCCCAAAATCCAACCGGCAAAGTCTACTACGTAAATCCAGCCGGAAAACTTACCCTGAGTGCTAGCAAAATAGCCTATTCTAATGGTACCCTTCTCACCCCAGACCGCAAGCATCTCTTTGTGTCGGAGAGCGGTAGAAACCGGATACTAGTCTACGATGTGCGATCGCAAGGTATGCTAGGACCGCAGCAGGTGTTTGCCGAACTCCCCATGAAACAAGAAGGGCAAACCGACAACCAGCCTGATGGGTTAGCCCAGGACGCAACGGGAAACCTTTATGTAGCTCATTATGGTATGCGTCAAGTACAAGTCCTCGATCCTCACGGTAAACTGCTTCGCAGTTATGCTAGCGGCAACCTAACAACTAGCGACTGTGCCTTTGGCGGTCCAAATTTAGATCGTCTATTTGTGGTTGGCGGTTTGGAAGCAGAAGGTGCTAAAGGAGGGATCTTCCGTCTAGACTTAGGTGTACCTGGGCAGGATATTCGTCCCCGACAGTAAGGAGAAGCCATGACAACTGAATTGTTTGCCAGAAAGTCGGTGGATGGGTTGATGCAAGAAGCGTCTACGGAGGATCACGAAGGACTGCATCGGACACTTGGTGCGGCAAATTTAACTGCTCTAGGTGTCGGAGCCATTATCGGAGCTGGAATTTTCGTGCTAACGGGACAGGCAGCAGCCCAGTACGCTGGACCATCTATTGCTCTTTCCTTTGTAATATCAGGTATTGGTTGCGGCTTTGCGGGACTATGTTATGCCGAGTTTGCTGCAATGATTCCCATGGCAGGCAGCGCCTATACATATGCCTATGCCACGTTGGGGGAGTTTATTGCATGGATTATTGGCTGGGACTTAATCCTAGAATACCTCTTTGGTGCTTCAACCGTTGCCGTAGGGTGGTCAGGATATGTTGTGAGCTTCTTTAAAGACCTAGGAATCGTAATTCCCCCAGGGTTATCCGCTGCACCACTGAATCTACCAGCAATGTTCATTGTGGCACTGATAACCACGCTGCTTGTTTTTGGTATTCGTAAGTCAGCGGGATTTAACAATATTATTGTATTCGTTAAAATTTGCGTGATTCTGCTGTTTATCTTTTTCGGTTTAGCTCATATCAGTCCTCAAAACTTGACACCATTTATTCCAAAAAACACAGGACAGTTTGGTCATTATGGCTGGAGCGGTGTTTTACGGGGTGCAGGCGTTATCTTTTTTTCTTATATTGGCTTTGATGCAGTTTCTACAGCAGCACAAGAAGCACGTAATCCCCAAAGAGACATGCCAATAGGCATTCTTGGTTCGCTCTTGATTTCCACTGTACTTTATATCGCTGTGGCATTGGTACTAACAGGAATTGTGCCGTATCAAAAGCTAGGCGTTCCCGATCCAATTGGTGTAGGTGTTGATGCAGCTGGTTCCGCATTACACTGGTTGCGACCAGTGGTTAAACTTGGGGCAATCGCTGGTTTAACTTCTGTAGTTTTGGTGATGTTGCTTGGGCAACCCAGAATCTTTTACACCATGGCAAAAGACGGTTTGTTGCCACCAAAATTTGCGGCTATCCACCCCCGGTTTAGAACGCCTGCCACAACCACAGTTGTGTCAGGAGTAGCAGCGATGATTTTTGCTGGCATATTACCCATTGGTGTTTTAGGAGAATTAGTGTCGATAGGCACTCTACTAGCCTTTTTTATCGTTTGTACTGCTGTGCCAGTTTTACGTCGAACTAGACCAGATTTGCCTCGACCTTTCAAAACGCCTCTAGTTCCCTTAGTGCCGATTCTGGGCGCAATCATATCTCTGGTACAGATGGTTGCCCTGCCCCTTGATACCTGGCTGCGACTGGTTGTATGGTTGATCATTGGCTTCGTTATC
>JAFAVL010000546.1 GCA_019242465.1 Chroococcidiopsidaceae cyanobacterium CP_BM_RX_35
GCCCCTGCTAGACAATACCTTAATCCATCAATTTTTTAACCTGATTACTCAGTTCATAACCTAATACCACTTGCTTCTTAAACCGTAATAAATACTTAAATAATCAATTTCTATTGAAATAATGGAGTTGTAATTCCTGGGCAACGCGTCTAACAAGGTTAGATAGCCAGGCTCTGCTGGTAGCAAAGCATTTGCTCAGCAACGCATCTCTTAACGATGCAACGAAAGTTGTGATTTTGTCTGCAAGAAGAATTCGGCTCGCTCCCAAATGGCAGAAGGCTTTGCCAAAACGCTTGGTCAGGACTTGATTGAAGTGACAAGCTCTGGATTGGAAGCAAGTCAGGTTAATCCAGGTGCAATCGCTCTGTTTCTAAGAAAATATTCATACCTGCTTCCCACAACAATGGTGTTAGTTTAATAAGATAGTTAACATCAAAAGCGGTTATCTCGGCAGAAAATCAGTTTAATCTTGTTGCAATATGATAAAACCGATCGCGGCGAGTGGTATTTTGGGTCATGCTGAACGCGCCTGACTGCGGTTAGTTATATTCCACCAAAGCCCAGTAATCTTTATCTCCAGGAAACTTGGCGGAAACTTGAATCTTATCTGAACTTACAGGCACGTATCCAGCAAATGTAGTGCCAGAATGAGTTAGTTCAATCCACTTATTTGTGGATGCATTAATAACCTGTACTTCAAGTGCAGTGGGAACTGCTATCTTAAAGTAAATTAATCGATTTGCAGGTAAGTATTTGTTCAATGGGGTGGATAAATAACTATTCTTCTCTGAAAAAGTTGAATAAGTTTTAGGAAACTCTTCACCTACATTTTTGGAAATAACATTATAAGTTAGTGCCTGCCTATATGCTCCCAAAACATGCTTATTTTTAGAAAATATTTCTAGCTCGGAATTACCAAGTGGGGGAGCAACGGTCACAATAATCTTATCCCCTTTTTTTTGAACAAAGGTGTAACTATCGTTTAAATAGTTTGCATTAACTTTTAACCGGGAAACAGCAATTGTATCTTTGGGAGCTGACAAGATAACCTGAAAACGTCCATTGGCTTGAATTGTATGATTGTGATGACTGACAAAATGAAGTCCGTCTTTAAAAAACTCTGAAGAGATCTTAGGTGTTGACTCAAACTGCTCTTTTGTATAAGGTTTTTCCAGCAGCTGCCATTTATTTTCAATGGGGAAATGATCAAAGATAAATTGTCCAGGAGGAGTTGCAAAATAATAAGAATTGAACTGCTTGTTAAACTGTTCGTCGTTTATGTTACCCGCACCCCAAGTTGAGTCAACTAAATACCATCCATTATTAATTCTTACTGCATTCCAAGCGTGATTTATTTGAGGAGTTTTACTAATAGCGTAGCCGTATCCCTTGGCGTAACCATCAATAACAAATGCTTCTAATCCCATAGCTCTAGCGAGAGCTTTATAAAGATTTGCGTATCCTGAACACACACTCCTATGAGTAGTGAGAACTTCTTGGGGGCTGGAATCTCCATAGTTACCGCTTAGGTAAGCTGGTACATCATAGCTAATGTTATAGGCAATCCAAGCATATATAATTCGAGCTTTTTCTGCTTCCGTCCTAGCGTAACGGGATAAGAGAGAAGCTAGTTCAGAAACTGAAGTACCGTTATAATGAATAGAAGAAGCATAGTTATCGATATTAGTAAAGTCCATGTTTTTGAAAACACCAACCGAGCCAATCGCTATAGGTTCGTCGTTCTTATTGTTGTCTGCTTTAAATATCTTTTGAATAAATTTATTGTTGGCAATATCTGAACTAGAGTAATATATATTTGGTAAGTTGATGTGTGTAAGCTGTGGATTGTTTTTAAAAGTGACTAAGGCAGATGTAAGAAAAAGTCCAAGTATTAAAAATGTATTAACAGTCTTTTTAGAAGTTCGGTGATACTTTTTCTTGTTAACTCTCCATTCTTTGCGATTGTGTTCTTTGACCATCGATTTTCACCACAAGTAAACACATCCAACAATCATTTTCTCTTCTTTATATTTGCAAAGTCACAGTAAAAATACGAGTTTTTCATTACTATATCCAGCAATTTATCACAACTCTCAGTACTTTCCTAGTCGATTGACAAAATTACCGCTACATTGCTCAAAATCTCAACGCTCAACGTAGATTCCAAAGGCTCTGGAGTATCAGATGTTTAGTCAGAGCCTCGCGACCGCAACCTATGCAGATTTAACAGCTTGCTCTCTAGCCCTGGAGCTGCCATGAGCGTTTTAGACAGGGGCTGCTATTGTGGTTTGGGAGTTCTGTACTCCGGTATTAGGATGCAGGCGATCGCCGACAGCATCTGAGCGCAGGGGTGATAATAGCTTTTTCTCAATTAGCGGACTATAATAGGGATAGACACATGGGGCTGTAATGGCTTCGACGTGGTGGCGAAAGCTACTCTGTGATACAGGTCGAGAGTGAGTCTCCTCTCGTAAATCAAAGGCTCAAAAAAAAAGTAAATGCGAACAACATCGTTCCTTTCGCTCGTAAGACAGCCGCTGTTGCTGCCTAATAACCTCTAACAGGTCCGAGCGTCTGTAGCTTGACTCCGTTAAGGGCTACGGACAAAACCCCAACGGATGCTCTAGTAAGTGTTCTTTGGTTGGCTTACTAGCTAAGATTTAACCAATGCATCCCACCGTTCGGGATAAGGAACGGTTCCCGCCTTGAGGATTAGATAGGATAAACCTGTGAACGAGCGGGGGGTCAATACCCATTACGGACGGCAGTTCGATCCTGCCCAGCTCCACTTCTGACCGCTAGTAAATCCACCCGACAAACAAAATGTTAGGTGGATTTCTGTTTAGAAAGCCTAAAATTGCCCAAAATAAAATACTTCTTAAGGTAAATGTAGAACGTTTGTCATCGGTCTTAAGGTAAGTAAAACCGCAAAATTGATTTGCGTGGGCTGTTTTAGCGCAGGGAAATTCGTGATTCAAGTCAAGCGCACTCAACTGACCCACTATGGCGTTGCCATATTCAGCGTTGGTCTAGCACTGCTGTTGATGCTGTTGCTCGACCCGCTGTTGTCTATGAGGGAGAGCCCCTTTTTGCTATTTTTTGGCGCTGTTATGGTTAGCGCTTGGTATGGAGGTTTTGGACCTGGGCTATTCGTCACCCTGCTGTCTGGTTTCATTAGTACCTATTTTTTTCTCCCTCCTGTCTATTCACTATCGCTTGATGGGGCAAACAGTGTCCGCTTAGGCTTATTTCTACTTGAGGGAGTTTTGATTAGTGTTCTTTGTGGGACCTTACTTACTGCTAAGTTGGGAGCTGCCAGAAACCTCTCCCACATGCAACAGCGAGAAGCCGAACTTCACTTGGTCATGAACGCAGTTCCCGTCCTCATCTCCTATGTAGATTCTCAGCAGCGCTATCGCTTCAACAACCAGAAATACGAAGAGTGGTTTGGGCATCCAGCGACAGAAGTCTACGGCAGGCATCTGCAGGAGATTTTGGGTCAACCTGCCTATGAAACGGTGCGACCTTACGTAGAGCAGGTCTTGGCAGGGCAGCAGGTGACATTTGAGACCCAAGTTCCTTATCAAAATCGCAACACCCGTTACATTAGCGCGACTTACGTTCCCCAATGGGATAGCCAGGGAAGTGTGGAAGGGTTTGTCGCGTTAGTCAGCGATATTAGTGAGCGCAAACAAGCTGAAGCCGCCTTACGCGAGAGTGAGGCTCGCTTTCGCCAACTCAACGAAAGCCTTGAGTTCCGGGTCAAAGAGCGCACGGCTCAACTGGAAGCCGCTAATAAAGAACTCGAATCCTTCTCCTACTCCGTCTCCCACGACCTGCGAGCCCCACTGCGACATATTGTTGGCTTTGTTGACCTACTGCAAAAGCGAGTTGGGTCAACAGCCCTAGATGCAACTAGTCAGCGGTATTTAAAGACAATTGTAGAGACGACAAAACAGGCAGGAACGCTGATCGATGAATTACTCGCATTTTCCCGGATGGGACGCTCGGAAATGCGTCACACAATCATTAATATGAATCAACTGCTGCGGGAGAGCCAAAGCGAAGTGAAACCAGACAACGGACGTGTCATTAGTTGGCAGATTGAGGACTTGCCTCAAGTCCAGGCAGACCCCTTCATGTTACGGCTGGTTCTCCGTAATCTGATTGACAATGCTGTCAAGTATACGCGAACTCGTCCAGTCGCCAAAATTGAAATTGGCAGCATCAGCCACGAAAATGAGGTTGTCTTTTATATCCGTGATAATGGTGTTGGCTTTGATATGCGCTATGCCCATAAACTCTTTGGTATATTTCAACGCCTGCACGATGCCGAGCAGTTTGAAGGAACTGGCATTGGGCTGGCTAATGTGCAAAGAATTGTTGCCCGACATGGGGGTCGTACTTGGGCTGAAGGGGTATTAGAAGGCGGAGCCACCTTCTATTTCTCTCTTCCCCAAGGGACCTAGGAGGAGGATTAGTGGTCGAATTAAAGCGAATTCTGCTAGTAGAAGACAGTTCCAATGATATTGAATTAACCCTGGCGGCACTGGAAGAAAACCATCTGGCTAACGAAGTCGTAGTCCTGCGTGATGGCGAGGCAGCATTGGACTATCTTTATCAGCGGGGAGTATTTAGGTTGCGGATGGCAGGAAATCCGGTTGTGGTGTTGCTGGATTTGAAGTTGCCTAAAGTGGATGGTCTAGAAGTGCTAGCACAACTGAAATCCGCTCCAGTCCTGAGAGTCGTGCCAGTCGTCGTGCTAACCTCGTCTCGCGAGGAGCAAGACATCATCAGAAGCTATAACCTAGGCGTAAACGCTTATGTGGTTAAGCCAGTCGATTTCCAGGAGTTTGTCAACGCAATTAAAGAAGTAGGTCTGTTTTGGGCTGTCGTCAATCAACCACCGCCCAATTCTCTACCTTCTGTACGCCCTAATCTGCCTAACAGTGAGAGTCACGAGGACAGCGGTCGGTGAACGTACTACATATTCTTCTACTTGAAGACAATCTGCTGGATGCAGAACTCATTAAGTCTAATCTGATTGAAGGCGGCATTGACTGCGAGTTGGTACGTGTTTCTACTCGCACTGACTTCGAGACAGCGCTTGCAACCAAATCTTTTGAGCTGATTCTGGCTGACTATGCTCTGCCCAATTTTGATGGACTCTCGGCTCTGGAACAAGCTCGGACCATTTGTCCTGATGTCCCCTTCATCTTTATTTCTGGGGTCCTAGGAGAGGAACTGGCAATTGAAATGCTCAAAAGCGGGGCGCTCGACTATGTATTAAAGCAACGGTTAGGACGATTGGTGCCCTCAGTTCAGCGAGCGTTGCGCGAAATAGAGGAGCGGCAGGCCCGCCAACGGGCTGAGACCGAACGGGCACAACTGCTGGCTCGTGAGCAAGCTGCTCGTGCGGCAGCTGAAACTGCCAACCGCATCAAAGATGAGTTTCTTGCTGTTCTCTCCCATGAATTGCGATCACCCCTGAATGCCATCCTGGGCTGGTCAAAGCTACTCAAAGACCGCAAGTTTGATGGCGCGACTACGGCGCGTGCAATCGACATCATTGAGCGCAACGCGAGATTACAAGCTGAATTAATTGAAGATTTACTAGACATTTCTCGCATCCTGCAAGACAAGCTCACTCTTCAGGTCAGTCTAGTCAACCTCAGGCAGCCAGTCGAAGCCGCGATTGATACCATGCGACTAGCAGCCCAAGCCAAATCGATTCAAATTCAGACTGAGCTTAACCCTGGCGGCGTTATAGTTAACGGCGATCCGAACCGCTTACAACAGGTCGTCTGTAATCTACTGGCTAACGCCATCAAGTTCACCCCTCAAAGAGGGCAGGTATTAATCCGACTTAAGGTAAGTGATGCGATGGCGCAAATCCAAGTCAGCGATACAGGTAAAGGAATTGATGCTAGCTTTCTCCCCCATATTTTTGAATACTTCCGTCAAGCTGACAGCTCCATAACCAGAGGCCAAGATGGACTTGGACTGGGGTTGGCAATTGCGCGTCATCTGGTGGAACTGCACGGTGGAAATATCTTGGCTACTAGTCTGGGAGAGGGGCTTGGAGCCACGTTTACTATAAAACTGCCGCTAGGCAAAGCACAGCCAGAGATGTTAGACAATTTTTTTGAGCAGTGCGACAATTCTTTATCATTAGAGGGCGTGCGCATATTGTTGATTGACGATCAGCTAGACTCTCGCGAATTTCTTACCTTCGCTTTAGAGCAATATGGTGCTGAGACGCTGGCAGTTGCCTTAGCCGATGAAGTGTTAGCAGGAATCCGTCAATTCCAACCCGATGTCTTAGTCAGCGATATTGGGATGCCAGAAATTGATGGCTATACTCTGATCCGTCAAATTAGAACTCTAGCACCTGAGCAAGGAGGACGAATTCCGGCACTCGCCTTGAGCGCCTATGCGAGCGAGGCTGATCGGCAACAGGCTTTACAAGCTGGGTTTCAGCAGCACATAGCTAAGCCAGTCGAGCTAGATCAGTTGGTGAGAGTCATCGCGAGCTTAGTAGGACGCCGTTTATCAATGGAGAGATAAATGACCCAGAGTAACGGCAACCAATTTGACGACATTAGAGCCATCCTAAGAGAGATAGCACAGGGTCAGGCATTAAACACCCTAGCGATAGAGGCAAACACCAGAAACATTGCTGAACTTAGTACCAACGTTGCTGGAGTGACTAGTAGCGTCGCAGAACTCAGAATGATTGTCGAAACTCACCAAGTAAATATCGAGCAGATGCAGACCGAGATCAGAGGGTTGCAACTAGAAATTAGACGCATCCTAGACGGACTGCGACAGCCACCACCAGAAGTTTAGGTAAGTTGTTTCTCCTGTAGTTGTTGCCAGGAAAGGTCGAGGGGCTACAACCTGAGCTTTCTATCATTTGACTGATGGCGATCACTTAAGTTGTCAAAGATAATACAAGCGAGTCCAAAAGTATTAAGTAGGAGCAAATCTTGACTGACCAGTTGAAAAAAGGCGACAAAGTTGAGTGGAAAACGTCACAAGGCAAAACTAGGGGTGAAGTAGAGAAGCAACTCACTTCACCCACAGATATTAAAGGGCACCACGTTGCTGCCTCAAAAGACAACCCAGAATACCTTGTCAAAAGTGACAAAACAGGCAAAGAAGCTGCTCACAAGCCTGATGCCCTTGACAAGGTAGAAGAATAAGGTTGAGCATACGCGCTGGCAATACTCTCTGAAAAACTGGAGAAACACCCCCCTTAAGGCGCTTTGACTAGCAAATCGAAGAGATTGTCCGGCAATGCCCGCTGCTGTAGTTGATCGTTAATTTGTTTAGCAGCGGCAACTCCAGACCTAATTGCACTTTCCACTCGATCCCCCCCACACCAATCACCACAACAGACAAGTGGCAGAGCTGTTTCAGCCGATAAGTAAGCTTTGTGCCAGGGAAGTCGAGGAAAAGCATAGCGCCAGCGGTGAACTTGCATCCAGTCTGGAGAATCGAGCCCAGGAAGTAAATCAGCGGCAGCTTGAGCTAACAACTGACGACCAACTGGTTGTAGATCCTGAGCTTCTAAGTAATGCTGAGCAAATCTAGCACTACTTTGCACTACAAAGACTGATGAATGAGAAGTTGCTATGCGCTTGCTGCTATCTAAGCCAATCCAGGCAAGCTCTGGGTGATTCAAAAAAGTTACACCTTTCCAAGCGATTTGGTCTAGTTGGGCTGAATAACCAGCAATGACGCTAAAGCAAGGGTCAAATTCCACCGTGCGCAGACGCTCTAAGAAGACTGTTGGTAGCTCTATTTCTGTTAGCAGCATCAATGCTTGGGGTGCAGGAATAGCGATCACCACAGCCCGTGCCATCAACTCTTCTTGTAGCATCCCATTATTGATATCAGCATTAGTAGGTTTTAAGGAAAGATGCCAGCAGTCATCCTTCAGAGCAATTGCTTGGACTCGCTGATTCAGCCAGATTTCTAGCCCAGTCGCCAGAAATTTAGCGATCGCATTCATTCCAACTGGGGCAACATAGCAAGGAGCTGAGGTGACACTTCTAACCTGGCGTTGCTCTGGCGACCATTCGTAAACCACATCAGTCCAAACTTGCAGCAGGTGACGCTCAGACAAAATTTGTATCAGCTGCGGCAATAACTGACCCTTTGGTTTCAGGTAGCGGACTCCATGATCAGCAAAGGTGCCATGTAATCGACGCGTGGCAACCCGTCCCCCTAGACCACGGGACTTCTCCACAACTACCACCTGATATCCAGCCTGAGCCAACTGTTGAGCGCAAACCAGACCTGCCATCCCAGCACCAATGACTGCAATATCAAACATAACCGTATCTCCTACAGGCAAGATTAGAATAAGGGACAGGAATGTTGCTGGGGTTTGGGAGGGAGATCAATTGGACGAGTTAAGAGCGGCATTGGAATTAGCCACGGAAGAAGAATTAAAACAGTTGACGGAAATCTTATTCCGCCGTAAGTTTAATCCCTTAGATTATGTTCACACACCAGAACCGCTAGATGTCCAAAGCCAAGACCGACAAGATTGGTTAGACACGATAGAGCAAAGATTCCGCTTTCTAGCGGCAGATGGGATGACGGTACTACAGCGGCGGACCAAGCAAGTAACCTACCGTCAAGCCCTGATTCAAGTTTGTCGGTATCTGAAAATTCCCTACTCCAAGGCTTTGACCACAACTGATTTGGAGGCAGAGGTATTTCTCAACCTACTAGGCAGAGCGTGGAAAAAGCTACCAGCAACTGAGCGGCAAACCTTGACAGTGCGAGTGCAGCAGTCCTTGGCTAAATCAGACCTTTCCCAGCCCTTACCACTGGCAGTACAGCGCGATCCCTTGGCTTTACTCGTTAAAGGTGGCAGCGCTTTGGCGGTTAGTTCTATCCTCCAACCAATGTTACTGCAACAAATTGCCCGTGAATTTGCGCTCCACTTCGCCACCTATCAAGTTGCTAAGCAAACCTTGATTGAAGGTGGTGCCGTAGCTTCGGCTTCCTTGCAAAACTACCTGGCAATTCAAACCGCACAGCGGAGCATGGCTATTAGTGCTGCTCGTTATGAGTTAGTTCAGGGGGTATTAGCCTGTTTAGGTCCTGTACTGTGGACGTGTTTTTTTGCTGACTTAGGTTGGCGAACAATTGCCACTAACTACAGTCGCATCATTCCCACAATCTTTGCCTTAGCTCAAATTCGCCTCACCCGCGCTGAATGCTGGGAGCCAGTTTGAAGCAGTGAAAGGAAAAAAGCTTCTTGCCTCGCGCCTACCGCTTGTTAGCTTGTGGCATCAGCATCCTAATCGGCAGTTAGAATCAGCCTGGAACACCGCCCAACTGGGAGTCTTGCTTCTACCCCTGTTTCCGGTGCCGGGCATCTTAGTACTCTGCTGGGCTTGTGTGCAGACTTGGCGGCAACAATATCGTCTGATTATTCGCCGCCCCCTAAATTGGGGACTTGCTGTTTTCAGCCTGTGGCTGATCGTGACTGCTAGCTTTGCCTA
>JAFAVL010000570.1 GCA_019242465.1 Chroococcidiopsidaceae cyanobacterium CP_BM_RX_35
GTTGACTCGAAAAGTGCAAGTTGCTTGATGCTGTTTAGACTTCTCAAACAGGTTCTAAAGCATTTATCAAGGGTTGATTCACAATCCGTCCATTGGGGAACACCAGTCGTGTCTGTCGCTTTAGCTGGCTTTGATAAGTAGATACAGCTGCAAGTCTGCCACTATCATTAGTATAAGGAGTAGGGTAAACGATGCCGTTATTTGATTTGCCAAGGGGATCATAGTTATACAGCGCTGAGCTATTTTTTGCTGTGGTCGAGTTTGTCGGATCGTAGTAGTTACTGACACAAGCGGTTGGGGTGCGATTAATGTAATTGGTGTCTGTGTATGAAGCGTCTTTGTAGTGATAAACTGCTGTAGCTCTCATTAGAAGATCGCTCTTCCGAGTTTCCCCAGTAACACCTGTCATTGGCATAGTATCAGGCCATGCCACAGTGAAAGGCGGAGTAGCAGATACGCCTGGGTCCAAAACAGGATTTGGCAGAAAAGAATATGTTGAGCGGGAATAAGAAGGAGTACCTCCTCCAGCAGCACCATCGTCATCGACGTAAATGCCCGCTCCAGTAATCACCCTCAAACCACCAAGATTGGAAAAGCTAGTCAAAGGTTGTTGAGCGGCGACATCTTCCCAGTAACCACCTCGGTCTGATGCACCTAAGTCGGCGATAGATGTTATCTGAGTAGTTCGATAGCGAAGTTGGTTGTTGGGATTAGTCCAGTAGATGTTAGTACCAATTGGCTGCTGTTGATTCGGTCCTGTGACGTAGTTGCCATTACTATTTTTCCACCAAGCAGGAAGATTATTCCCGACATAGACGCGATCACCTAAATATGCTTCTTGACCATTTTGCTGCTCCTGTGCTGGCTGAGTCTGTGCCAGATTAGCTGTGATTAGGGTGAGATTAGTATTAGCATTTGTGGGTTCCCTCCATACAGCAGGTGGCTCAATCGTGCCTGAAGTAAAAACAGTGGGATCAACACCAGTCCCCGCACTATCATAAGGATTTTCCGCCCCTGTACCGTCGGGCAGTGAGATTTCAGCGAAAGGAACACGGCGGGTATGGTTCCTTAAGTAAATCTCGATTTGCTGTGATAGGACAGTTTGAGTATCTAAGCTACTGCCGCCAGTCCCAGTGATAGCAGCGGTAAACCCACTTATAACTTCTTGGGGGTATTGAGACACAGATGAAACACTGGACACCGTTGGTGGTGGGGTAATCGTGCCTGCATTTTACCCTGGGTGAAAAGATAGTGCTGTCTGTCTCATTAGGGCAATTCGCTGGCTGTAAGCAGCATCGTTATAGGCGACTTGCGAACCACCTGGGCTAGTTGTAGATCTATTATTGCCATCAATCGTGGCACTTCCAGGAGCATTCCCAACTCCCTGGAAGAGGTCAACACTTACTGCCGTTTGATCAGTAGTGTCAGCAGCGTTTCCAGTTCCCACGTTGCCGCCAACTGTAATTATGCTGTTCTCCTCTTTGTAAAAGCAGGAATTTGGACTACTGACCTGATACAGCGTGATTGCACCTCCATGCCCCCCAATTAGCAAGTTGGCATTTGTGAAGACTCTACCGTTTAGACGGAATGCGGAACCAGGAGTCAGTTCCAAGTCATCCTGGAACAAAACGGCGTTGTTGGTCAGGGGGATTAGAGCCGGATCTTGCTCATATTCCAGAGCTGAAAAGCCTTTACTACCTGTGTAAGCCTCGAAATTAGGATTTCCAGTAGGAGGATTAATAATTGGAACGTTGGCAGTGTAGACATAGAAGCTTTTAGTCAGTGTGGCACCTGATTTGAACCAAATGATGTTACCTGACCCATTGGCGGCAGCAGCAGTTCCTTGTGCACATTGCCCCCCTAGCGAGTTTTGCCCCATTGGCGGCGTTCTAGCTTCAAGGGGATTTCGGACTCGATTAAAATTTCCTGTTGTATTATCACGAGTAGGACTACGCAAGTAAATGCCATACAGGGTATAGCTATCAAACTTACCGTTGTTATCTGTATCTACTGGAAATCTCCAAGCAGTAGTTATGGTTTCATCATTATCTAAAACGTATGATGTCCCAGGTTGCTTTTCGATTACGTTGTTATTATTAATGTCATAAACAACTTCCAGTTGATTCTCATCGCCGAACGTATAACTAGTGGCACCGAGAGCGGTGTATAACTGGTTGTCGTTTGGGGTTGACCCTGAGAACTGTTGTAATAACCTTCCTATCTTGGCTTTGGCACGATCAACCGCCGGAGCAGCAGCGTTAAGTACGACCTGATTCACCCTAACGTTACTGGCGTTTTGAGACCGGTCAAACGACCGTAACATGATTGCTAGAGTTAGCAATACAACTACCAGTAGCACCATTGATACTGTGGGCATCACAAACCCCGCCTGCTGTTGTCGTCTCCACCGCCGAGATTTGACGAAAAAACGTCGTAAGAATAATAAGACCGCTCTCAGTATGAGTTGTTGCAGCTGGAAGATTTTTGGTAACAGGCGGTTAAATGCTTTATAAGTCTTGCTTTTTTTATTTTTACACTTATACATAAATGCTTCAAATAGTTATCTCAACGGCGCAGGCAAAGGTTTATGCCATATTTAAACTGGGCACGTAACAAACTTAACGTTCCTTCTACTGTGCATCAAAGCGGAATTTTACTGAAAAATGTTGCGGCTGCTAGGCTTTGCTACTAAATCTTTTCGGTAGATGTACGGTATTAGAAGTCAATACTTTATAGTTGAGCTGAAGATAATATGAGCCAATCATCTCTAACCACTCAGCAACAGGCTGAACTCATCTCAATTCTTGAACTGACTCAAGTTGCCAGACAGCAGATGCAGAAACTGTGCGAGCAGGCTGAAGCTAAAGCGCGAAAACTCGAAAAGGGATTGGATCACAGTCAACCTAAAGGCTCGTCGGCTAGTTCTCTGTAATGATTTGCGGTGCTTTCAGACTATCAGCACGCGATCGCGACTCAAGAATTCCAGGAGCGTTGGTCACCAAGCAAGTCAGCTCTGGGGTCTAGAACCGTTATTATCATTGCAGCCCAACATCTGGCTTTCTAAGATCTTAATTCCTGATGAACGAGAAATTGATAGCCATCCTGGCAGAACTCCGCCACTATCTTGAGGTGCTTCACGGTGAGCAGCTTGTCCAGGTAGTGCTCTATGGTTCCCAAGCTAGAGGAGATGCTAAACCAGACTCAGACATTGATATCTTAATTGTTCTCCAGCCACCAGTCGATGCAACAGCACAAATCAATCGGACAGGTGATTTTGTAGCAGCTTTATCGCTCCAGCATAATACCGTTGTCTCCCGCGCCTTCGTTTCTGACGAGCAGTTTCATAACCAAAATGGACCATTTTTCCGCAATGTCCGCCGGGAAGGCATCACTGTATGACCCCTGAGCAGGCAATTTATCTGCCCTAGGCAGCATCCAGTCTACCCTGCTTCAGGTTATAGGCGAAATTCACTGCTGTATCCGGGCTGATGCGGTTACATAATGCCTCAAGTTCAGCTGCCAAAAAATCAGCGTCTAGTCCTGATTCTGGATCGCGCTGGTCGTGGTACAGCATGGCATACACATACACACCCACGTGGGTTTTACGATCTTTGTCAAAGGTTTTGGTGCGTAGTTCTGGTGTGAAACCAAGGGACTTCGCAAAATCTAACAACTCGACTGGAGTCATATTTAAGACTCGATGCAGGGCAACGTAGAGCATCACTTCACCCGGTTTGGGGATGAGAGACATGGTGGGAATTGCGACTGCGGTCATACTTCACTCCTGAAGTAACAGATCCACTTGCGAGTTTGCCCCTTCTGCTGAGGCTTACCTAACACTATAACGACTGTTCCACCCTCATCAGTTGCTTCCTGGGCAATCAATTCACACTTTTGCAAAGCTTGAGCTTCATTATCAGCAAAGACTTCTTGCGACCACTCCTCAGATTGTACTTCTGGATCATCTGGTATCAAGCCACCCTAGCTAGGAAATGGAACAACGGCGAATTAATCCTCCCTAGAATACTCCTGACTTAACTTGAACGCACCTCATCTAGAAGCTTTGCTTTAGATGGGGATTCTTGTGCTAGGCTACCAACGCATTGCATTAATGCTCGTGCCATGTTTGATGTCACCATCTTCTCAAGATCGATACTATGGAAATGCTCCTGAACCGGGGCTATGAAATTAGGTGTTGAGATAGGAGACAGTTCTATGACTGCTGTAGCATTCCGGCTCGATCCGTTCATAGAACTCACCGACGAGGTGTTTCTGAAACTCTGTCAGGCAAACCCCGATATTAAATTTGAAAGCACCGCTCAGGGAGAATTAATCGTTGTGCCACCAACGGGAGGGGAAACTGGCAACCGCAATCTGCGGCTGACACAACAGTTGGGAATTTGGAGCGATGCTGATGGGACAGGATTGGCGTTTGATTCCAGTACCCTGTTCATCCTTCCTAATAAAGCCCGTCGTTCGCCAGATGCTGCCTGGATATTGCTAGAGCGTTGGAATCAGCTGACACCTGAAGAGCGAGAAACCTTTCCCCCAATCTGTCCAGACTTTGTTGTTGAACTACGTTCCCCTAGCGATAGTCTTAGAGCCGTTCAGGACAAGATGCAGGAGTACATGGACAATGATGCACGCTTGGGTTGGTTAATAAATCCCAAAGCTCAGCAAGTAGAAATTTATCGCCAGGGTCAAGAGAAAGAGCTACTACAAGCACCTGCTAGCTTGTCTGGGGAACAAGTCCTGCCAGGATTCGTGCTGGACTTAAAAGCGATTCTCTAGCTGTGGTGAGGCTTTCCATCTGTTGTTGATGCTGGTGAAACCTAGCTCAAGAATAAATAACGTTAGCACTTTGCAAAATCTGCTGATAGTGATTAGAATACAAAAGCGAACTCATAACGGCTTCGTTTTATCTGAAAAAATGCACCAGCCATCTACGCTAGCCCTGCTGCGTAGGTTACCCAGTTCCAGTCACTGAAGAAAACTTAAACATGGAAGAACACAAAACATTAACAACAGCCGATGGTTGTCCTGTTGCTGATAACCAGAATTCTCTAACCGCTGGTCCTCGCGGTCCGGTACTGATACAGGATTTCCATCTGCAAGAAAAGCTTGCTCACTTCAACCGCGAACGGATTCCTGAGCGGGTTGTTCATGCCAAGGGAGCGGCGGCTTTTGGTACCTTCACCGTGACCAACGACATCACCCGCTATACTCGGGCAAAGCTGTTTTCCGAAGTTGGTAAGAAAACTGAGGTGCTAACTCGCTTCTCTACTGTAGGTGGAGAAAAGGGTTCGGCTGACGCTGAGCGCGACCCCCGTGGATTTGCCGTCAAATTTTATACAGAAGAAGGTAACTGGGACATGACTGGCAACAACACGCCTATCTTCTTCATTCGCGATCCGCTAAAGTTCCCAGACTTTATCCACACTCAGAAGCGGAACCCCCAAACCAACTGCAAAGATGTTAACGCCATGTGGGATTTTTGGTCCCTCAGTCCTGAATCCTTACACCAAGTCACCATCCTCTTCTCCGATCGGGGCATTCCCAAAACCTACCGCTATATGAACGGTTATGGGAGCCACACCTTTAGCCTGATCAACGATAAAAATGAACGAGTCTGGTGCAAGTTTCACTTCAAAACACTTCTAGGTCATGAATACCTGACCACTGAGGAATCTGGTCAAGTGAAGGGAGAAGATCCTGACAGTGCAACTCGCGATCTGTTTGCAGCGATTGAGCAAGGAAACTATCCCAGATGGCGGGTGTGCATCCAGGTGATGACGGAGGAGCAAGCAGCCAAACATCCTGACAATCCCTTTGACTTGACCAAAGTTTGGAAGCATGCCGACTATCCGCTTATTGAAGTTGGCATTATGGAACTCAACCGCAACCCGGTCAACTACTTTGCTGAAGTCGAACAGGCTGCTTTCTCTCCTAGTGCAGTAGTTCCTGGAATCAGTTTCTCCCCAGACAAGATGTTACAAGCCCGCATCCTGTCTTATCCAGATGCCCACCGCTATCGTTTGGGAGTTAACTATCAGCAGTTGCCAGTCAACCAGCCTAGGTGTCCCGTGATGCATTATCAGCGAGATGGCTTTATGGCATTGGGTAATAACGGCGGCAATGCGCCTAACTATGAGCCCAACAGCAACGAAAATGCACCGAAGCAGAATCCTGCCTATGCCGAACCACCCATGCCTTTAGGTAATGTGGCAGCAGACCGCTATGACCATCGGGAAGGCAACAATGACTATACTCAAGCGGGAGATCTTTATCGTTTAATGACTCCTGACCAGCAAGAGCGTCTCGTCGGTAACATTGTGGGTAGCCTCAGCCAAGCCTCTCACAATATCCAGATGCGGCAGTTATGCCATTTCTTCCGAGCCGATGCCGATTATGGTCGTCGGATAGCATCCAAGCTGGGCATTGCCATAGACGCTATGATCCCTGCTGGAGGCGCAGGTCAGCCAGTAGCAGTCTAACCTTGCCGATTACCCACCTTGAACTCAAGGGAATGCCTGTGGCGGCTCCGGTAACTCAAGAGCGCAAGCTCAAGTTCAAATCCGAAGCCGCACCTGGCTGTAGAGGTATTTTTAATCTCTGCCTATTTATAGATAGCTCCCCACAGCTAAGTCGTTACTATCTAATCAGTGACGTTAAGATTTATTACAGGCTCTTGACCATGACGAACCCTAACACAAACTTGCCACCTGTTGCTTCAGCATACAACGGTAAGGACCGCAATGCTTTTCTGTTTGGGTTTAACCCCCAGGCAGAGCTGTGGAACGGACGTTTAGCTATGATTGGATTCTTGGCTTACCTAATTTGGGATTTTGCTGGATACAGTGTGTTGCGTGATGTGCTTCGCCTTGTTGGCTAAATTCGTCAACGCTTTATAAGTTATTACCTAGCTGGCAGTTCGAGGAACCCCCTCAAGCTGCCAGCTTTTGATAAAATTAGTTCATCTCACTACTCTTACTATGCCTCCTCGTTGGCCTCGTAAACCAGACCGCAAAGATCCAGCCTATCGACGCTTAGATGACCGGATGAACTTTGCTGTCCATGTAGCTGTTGCTGCTTTATGCAATTCGGGATTGTGGTTTTTCCACAACATCGGGTCTATCACTTGGGAATGGCTACCTTGGTTGACTAGCGGTTGGATAGTCGTATTACTGCTGCATCTCATTTACATAACCGCGATCGCCAATTACTCGGAGCAGACGCAGTAAGGCATTTCAGCCAGAATCTATCTAGAGATAAAAGCAGGCTACCTGTCAATTGCCTTTATGGCAGTGGAAATGGGTAGAGCAAGTAAGCAATAATTGAGTTGTTAGTCATTTTGGTGGATTCTCATGGCTAAAACCAACACGACAGAAGTCATTGAAGCGATCGCCGCTGAAATTGGTGAGAACGTATATATTGACGTAGCTAAGTGGCATCTTTATCTGTCCGATGCCCACTTGCATAAGGTTGTCGCTGAACAAATGTACCCCTTGCTGAAAGATACTGTAGACGCAGAGCGAGTTTCACAGATTCTACAGTCGATTCCTGTCAAAATTGGGGGTGGGAAGCGAGAAGTGCCTTTGGCCGATTTGCTGCCAAAGCAATGCCAAGACAACTTGATGGAAATTTTAGAAAAGTACCAGCAACAAGCATAATCTACGACACTCGCTTAGGTGAAAAGCGTTGGCGTAACCGAGAGACAAGCAGATCAACCTCTGGTAGGTTTAGCCGCATAGCGAACACACTAAAGACAACAAGCCCGACTAAACCTGCTAAGCATAGTTGCAGCAGCAACACTGGTAAACCCTGAGTTCCCAAAACTTGCTCTCCTCCCCAGAGGACGCCCCAACTAGCTAAACCAGCGGCAACGCTACTACCAGCTAAACCCAAGAGTGGTCCAACCCACTCTTGCCACGGTAAGCCATGGAGTTTGCGGTCCAGCAGCCATAAAAACACGATCATTGATATTAAATTTACCCCTGCTGTTGCCAGGATCAGACCAGGAGCGCCAAACGGTTTAACGAGAAAATAATCTAGTACCGCGTTGAGCAAAATATTCGCCATACTAACGCGGAACGGTGTATTGCCATCTCCCAAAGCATAAAACACCCGCACCATGACATCTCGTCCTAAGTAGACGAACATGCCAATGCCGTAAGCCATGAGGACAGATGTTACCAGCATAGCGTCGTGATGTTTAAATGCTCCACGCTCATAAACTATCCGCACGGCAGGAAACGCTAGTGCCACTATGAGAGCCCCTAGTGGCAGCATAGTGATGGCGGTGAGGAGTAAACCCTGACGAATTCGCACTTTTAAGTTGACCCAATCTGATGGGTCTGCCAACCGGGAAAGCATTGGCAAAAGAGGTAGCAGAATGATGTTGGAGATAATCCCTAAGGGGGTCTGCACTAAATAATTGGCATAGTTGAAGGCTGCGCCAGCACCAGGAATCGCGGAAGCAAAAAACAGGTCAGTATAGACGTTAATTTGCAACATGCCAGAAGAAAATACTGCTGGACCCATAATTTTGGTGACTTCCCGCACCCCGGAGGAGCGAAAATTAAATCGTAGACGCAATGTACCCAAACCTAACCGCCACTGAACAATCTGCTGCACTAACCACTGTAAGATGGCTCCTGCCAAGGTGCCCCAAGCCAAAACCATTCCACCTAGAAGAGCATATTGGGGTTCTACGATCCGATGACCCAATTGCAGGGCTAAAATACCAAGCCCGATGATAATCGTGATGCTAGAAAAGACAGGACTGATCGAGAGCAGCCAATATTGGTTTGCAGTATTGAGGGTGCCAAAGCCAATCCCCATCAATCCTGACAATATAGCGATGGGAGCCATAATGCGCAGCTGTTGCGTGGCGATCGCATGGGTCGTCTGACTCAAACCTGGTCCCACTAATGTAACAAAGGCATCGGCAAAGACGATCAGAGCAAAGGTGAATAGCAGCAGCACTCCTCCGATCAATGTCGTCATGGTCTCCACAAGCGGGGCTGCTTCTTCTTTGTTGCGCTTAGCTAAGACGCTAACAATGGCACTGTGGATTGGTCCATTAACGCCGCCCAGCAATACCAATAAGAAGCTAGGAATGACGTAGGCATAGCTGTAGGCATTGGCGGCATCGCCAACACCAAAAGCAGCTGCGATCGATTGCTGGCGCACCAGTGCCACAAGTTTGCTAATGAGGGTGGCGATCGCCACGATTCCGGCAATTTTAGCTAGAGTTTGAGAGGACTGATGTTGTTTTGTCACAAAGGGTTAGCGATCGCTTCTATGGCTCATAACATTTAATCGCAATTTTTGAGATTTATGATTCTTAGGTGGGCATCCTAGGTACATGAAATAGTTATAAGTTAACTTGTCAGCCCCTAGCCCTCTCACTAACTGCCATGGAAAAATACCATAAGCTTAAAAAGCTAATCTCCAAGCCTAACGAACGGTGGAACACCACCTTGGCAATTGCGCTCGCCATAATCATAGGACAAGCAGTTGCTCTCTACTGCTTACGTCCTTGGCTGGGTGTAACTCAAGCTCCTGCCACCCCTGCCAACGCGATTCCCAAAGTTGATGCAGTGACGGCATTAGGACGCCTGGAGCCCCAAGGAGATGTCATCCAGCTCTCTGCAGCATCAGACTCAGCTCAAAGTAACCGTGTAGCTCAACTGCTGGTGCGGCAAGGGGACCGAGTGCACGTAGGTCAAGTCGTTGCGCTCCTCGACAGTCATGACCACCTAAAGACGACCCTAGAGCAGGCGCAAGCGGCAGTTAAAGTTGCCGAAGCTCATCTCAAGCAGGTAAAAGCTGGGGCAAAACCTACAGAGATTACAGCTCAACAAGCAAATGTTAGTGGCGTCAAAGCTGAAACGCAGGCTGAGATTAACACTCAAGAAGCAACTATTGTCCACCTTGATCCCGAGCTGCGCAACGCCCAAACAGAATATCATCGCTACTTAGGGGTTTATCGCAAAGGAGTCATTTCCGCTTCCACGCTCGACAGTAAGCGACTGGCAGTCGAAACCCTAAAACAACAGATCAACGAGGCTAAGATTAATCTCAGCCGCACCAAGACACTCCTACAACAGCAAACGGCTGAAGCTCAAGGTGCCCTAAATGAGCTGCAAGAAGTGCGCCCAGCAGATGTGCGGGAGGCACAAGCAGAAGTTGACAAGGCTATTGTTGGGGTGAGGCAGGCACAAGCCAACCTCGATCTGGCATATGTGCGATCGCCGATCAATGGGCAGGTGTTGAAAATTCACACTTTGCCAGGAGAAGTTATAAGTGATAAAGGGCAAGGGATTGTCGAGCTAGGTCAAACCGACCAGATGTATGTGGTGGCTGAGGTGTACGAAAGCGATATTGCCAAAGTCCACCTTGGTCAACGGGCAACACTTATGAGTGAGAGCAATACAGTACCAGAGCGGTTACACGGTACAGTAGACCAGATTGGCTGGCAAGTTGGTAAAAAAGATGTTGTCAACAACGATCCAGCCGCCGATGTAGATGCTAGAGTCGTTGAGGTAAAAATCCGCCTCGATCCAGCAGATAGCGTGCGAGTTGCGGGTTTAACTAACATGCAGATGCGGGTGAGAATTAACATTTAGCTGGTCAATTCGTGTATCGACCAGGAGCCAGAATTTGATTGGGGTCCAAGGTAGTTCTGATTTGATGCAGGAAGTTCTTGTAGCTCACTTCTTCTGCCGCAAAGCCCTCCATTGACTGAATTCCCAGCCGATATGGGTAATAGCCTGATTGAGTAAGCTTTGAAATTAAATCTTTGTAACACGCCATCGCCCGCTCATCTTCTCCAACTACTTCTCGGTCATAGGAGATAGTAATCACGCAGCCGAGACATCTTTCTGTGAGCAGTGTCATTGAGATGATGGGCTCAAACTCATAGACAGCTAAAGTATTTGTGATCAGCTCATTAATTGCTGCTGCATGTTTTCCATCTAGAGGTGCGATTGGGGCACACCAGATCAAGCCGCAACCGTCTCGATCAGGATTTGGCTCTGCTGGTATGGGAAACCTTTTACGCCAATATGTACTATTGATAAAGCTTTTGGTCGGAATTCCCTTCATTAAGTCATAGAGTGGCTGTAGTACCTTGAGCATCTCCGAGAGATTTAACCCAGTAACCCACTGATAAGGCTTTGCCAGCCACCGGGCTAGTTGTAGCGTTCGGTCATCTAGGAATTGCAGTCTACTCACCTTACCCTTAAGCGCCTTTCGAATCAGACGGCGGGCTTCAGCTACCTGCCTTTTAGTACCGTAGAGACTGCCAGAGCCATTCCACACCCCCAAACCCCAAATTTTGGCAAAATGAGCCATCATTTCGGGTGACAAAGGCGTTTTACCTCCTGTTTCCTGCCAAGGATACTGCTGGATAGAAGATAGGTTCTTGTAACTATTAACAACATGGATAGCACTCGCGATTGTTCCATTCAATCGCAGGGGACGCAGGGCATCAATTAGCTGAGCTAGATCGGCATGGCTTTTAACACTAAAAAAGAAAGCCTGAAAACATTCTGGGGCTGGCATCAGCCAGATTGTCATTTTTGTCACAATGCCAAAGTTGGATTGAGAGAATAAGCCATGTAGCACTGGTCCAACTCCCCAACGGTAAATTGGTGCAGTCAGAGAATTGGAGAAGCGTCCAAAACCTGTATGCAGACACTCACCCGTCGGTAAAATGACTTCCAATCCGCAAACATGGGCGAAGTGATCTCCGTAAGGTGTATGCCCAAAGCCTCTTTCCA
>JAFAVL010000756.1 GCA_019242465.1 Chroococcidiopsidaceae cyanobacterium CP_BM_RX_35
TGCTCCCATTTTTACTGAAACTGGTGTTGCGGCTTTTGGTCGAGATCATGAATCTTCCCAACAGGTGTGGTCTTCTGAGGTGGGCTATCCTGGTGCGTCAGAATACCGAGAGTTTTACAAAGACTTGGGTTGGGAGGCAGAATACGAGTACATCAAGCCCTACATCATGCCCAATGGTCAGCGGAAAAACACAGGGATAAAGTATCACAAAATCACCGGGCGCGGTTTGGGTTTGGGGGATAAAGCTCTTTACGACCCCTACTGGGCTAGGGAAAAAGCTGCTGAACACGCTGGTAACTTTATGTATAACCGAGAGCGGCAAGTTGAGCATTTGTACGGTATAATGCAACGCCCTCCGATTATTGTTTCACCTTACGATGCAGAGCTTTTTGGTCACTGGTGGTATGAAGGTCCTTGGTTTATCGATTATTTGTTCCGCAAGTCTTGGTACGATCAACACACTTACCAGATGACGCATCTCGCAGACTATTTACAGGCAAATCCCAACCAGCAAGTCTGCTGCCCCTCCCAGTCTAGTTGGGGATTTAAGGGCTTCCATGAGTATTGGTTGAATGAAACGAATGCCTGGATCTATCCGCACCTGCACAAAGCTGCTGAGCGGATGATTGAGCTAGGGCGGCGTGAGCCAGCTGATGAATTGGAGTGGCGTGCCCTTAACCAAGCGGCACGGGAACTGCTGCTAGCGCAGTCTTCTGATTGGGCATTTATTATGCGGACGGGGACAATGGTGCCCTATGCGGTGAGACGGACGCGATCGCACCTGATGCGTTTCACCAAGCTCTATGAAGAAATTAAGCTAGGCAAAATCGACAGCGGTTGGTTGGAAAAAGTTGAAACGATGGATAACGTTTTTCCTAAGATCAACTATCGCGTTTATCGACCTCTGTAGGAATCTTAGATTAGTGCATCATGCTTTTGCTTCACAATTACTGGATGTGAGTAGCTGGAGTTGGCTATCACAGAGTTCCACTTCCAGCTACTCTAGGTTGGTTTCAATCTTAATGCCTTGATTACTCTCTCTTCTTCTTGGCAAATTTAGAGTCCAGGCAAGGCTCGAGTGTGCTCAATTCTTGCACCAGTTAAGAGTTCAGGATTCAGACCAAGAGCTTCCAGAACAGTTACAGCAATTTGAGTTGTCTTAACCGATTTATTGATGGTGGTTCCCTGAACTTCATTAGACAAACCAGCCCCACCCACAACTAGGGCAATATTGGTTGCATCTAGAGTAAATACAGCACCGTGTTCAGCAATCTTCTTCCCTTTGGTGGGATTGCCTACAAAAATGTAGCCAGGTAGCGTCTGGACAAACACATCAGGGGTGCGGTTATCCGGGTTAGGGGTGGCTGCCAGTCCAAGCTGATAGGCTCTGCTTCCAGAGTAAACCTGGTAAATACCAGGATTGCAAGTGGGTGCTGTGGTTACAGAGCCTGAATCAGCACTTGTGCACAAAGGCAGCCCTTTCAGACTTTGAAGATACTGTGTCACGTCACCAATCTTGCTCTGATCCTTCAGCCAAATGAGAGCAACATCGTCCTGAGTCGCTTGGGCAACTGCGTTGGCATCTTGTAGGTAGAAGTCGATTGCATCGGGAATCAGGTTATCCTTGAGCAAAGTTCCAACACCCAAACGTGGGTCTTGCCCATGTTTGGCCACCAGAATCACCAGAGTGTCATTGGCTAAACTGGGATTGCTCTCGATCGCCGTCAGCATTTTACCGATACTCTCATCGGTATGTTGCAGAGCATCAGCCAAAACGTTCGATGGACCTGTTGGAGGAGTTGCGCCTGTTGCGTTTGGGTTATTAGCTGTGTTGCCGCTATTATCGATACCACCATTCAATGCTTTTTGCCCAACACTTACTGCTTGAAAATTCATATAAAAGATATTAGGAACAGGTGCGCTCTTAGTTCCCAACGAGTTGAGTCCATTGATTTCATTGAGAATGGCTTGAACTTTCAAGTCGTCATAAGCCTTGGTGTATGTGGTGTTGTCTGTGACAACGGCAGCATTTGGGGCAATCACAGGCTTGCCATTGGCATCGAAGGAAATGGCATCTACCAGTTTGCCATTAGCATCGAGGATGACACTGGCATTGATCTCAGGCGAGTAGTAGTCATCAATCGAGTTACCACCCGGTCCCTCGGCAATAGTGTAGGCACCTGCGTGCTTGTCTGAGAAGGCGGTATATAGTCCAGCCCGATGAGCGATATTGTAAATCGTATTGATGCCGGGCTTGAGATATCGCCAGGGATAAACAGGCTTACAGGTTCCACTGGAGCAGTTTTGGGGCAGGCGAGTTGTGTCGATACTGCCTTTACCAAAGTCTCCCTGAACAAATGGTTTGCTTGGGTCACCACCAACAAAACCACTACCATTCAGTGTCCAGACGACATTAGTGGGGTCTGGATTATTAGGGTCAGCGGGAATGGAATAATCTACTGCTTCAAAGTAGGTTGCTTCAGTCCCCAGTGGGCTGTTGACATTGCCACTGGGACCACCGTTAATTGGTGCGATTGGAGCAGTCAAATTGCGAGCATAGGTGTCATCGTAATAAACTCCAACCGTTGCAGGTCCAGCACCTGTTAGATAGGATAGCGTTCCTGGGAAAGAATCAGATGGGCTGGTAGTGAAGGCGTTAGGGTAGGTTACCCCCTCAGAGCGCAGATGATTGATGTTGGTCAAGTAAGTTTGTAGCGCTGGATCTTGCAGGTCGGCACTATGCAAACCATCAACCGACAGAATCAAAACATGGCTAAAATGAGATTCCTTTGGAGCAGCCTGAGTGGGCTGGTTGAATACAAAAACATTTGCAGCCAAACCGAGAGTAAGTAACAAGTGAGAGCGTGGAAACATGAGTTTATGGTAGTAGATTTACTGGTGCGCAAAAAAAACACCGAACTTCGAGTATTTACGCATTTTTTGCTTTTAATGCCTAGTAGTATCAGTGTTTATACTGAGTACTAAAATCAAGCTACCCTACAATTTACAGATAAAAGGTTAAAGGAAGACTATGTGAAGCTTAAAAATAAGTATCTTCACTGAGGGAGCATAACAAAAAGGTTGCTGTAGCAATTTTTGTATGATATAGTCCTGCGTCAGGTCAGGGATAAAGGGAAGCATTCATCGGCACTAGCTCGTTGTCATTGTGTTAGTGATAACTAACTGACTTAACATAGAATCATTCTTTGAGTAGGTCTAAGAAAGGCTGTAAGGGTGAAGCTGCAATCTTTCTGCTTGCTGATAATAAGAAAAAACATTCATTGAAGTATCAAGGAAGATACTTTCTCTATTCCCAAGGTCCTAGTAATGGAAGTATATGATGTAGTAATTATCGGGGCAGGACACAACGCTCTAGTTTGCGCTGCTTATTTGCTGAAAGCAGGGTATAGCGTCCTGCTACTTGAAAAGCAAGCAATCCCAGGTGGTGGCGCGACAACTGAAGAACTCATGCCCGAAGCAGCACCAGGGTTTAAGTTCAATCCCTGTGCGATGAACCACCTCTTTATTTTCCTGGGACCAATCATACAGGAATTAGAATTGACCAAGTACGGTTTGGAATATCTGTACTGCGACCCCGTCGTCTTTTGTCCGCATCCCGATGGGAAGTACTTCCTAGCTCATCGCTCGGTAGAAAAGACTTGCGCTGAAATTGCTCGGTATAGCGATCGCGATGCTCAAAAATATGCCGAATATGTTGATTTCTGGCAGCGCTTTGTTAGAGCTATTACTCCCTTCTTCAATGCACCACCCAAGTCAATTGTTGATGCGGCTGGTAACTACGACCTCAAAAAACTGCAAGATCTGTTTTCACTTCTGGGTGGTCCTAATCAAACCTTGGACTTAATTCGTACGTTGTTCAATAGCCCGATTGACAATATCAACGAGTATTTCGATTCCGAGTTTCTCAAAGCTGCTCTTGCCCGCCTATCGGCAGAACTTAGTTCGCCTCCCTCACAAAAAGCGATGTCCTTCGGTGCCATGATGATGACCATGCGTCACGAGCCTGGTATGGCTCGACCTTGTGGTGGTACTGGCGCACTGGTTACAGCTTTGGTGAAATTAGTTCAAAGTGAAGGTGGTGTCATCCTGACCGAGCAAGAGGTTAAGCAAGTCTTAGTCGATGATGGTCGTGCTGTAGGTGTTCGGGTTGCTAGTGGTAAAGAGTACCGTGCTAGCAAGGGTGTCATTTCAAGTATTGATGCTAAACGGTTATTCCTACAACTGACGGAGGCAAGCGATGTAGATACTGCTGACCCTAATCTGCGGCAGCGATTAGAGCGCCGGATCGTCAACAACAATGAAACCATCCTCAAAATTGACTGTGCTTTATCGGAACCGCTGCGTTTTGAACACCACGAACACAAGGATGAGTACCTCATCGGCTCCATCCTCATTGCCGATTCTGTCAACCATGTTGAGCAAGCTCATAGTGAGATTACCGTCGGCAAGATTCCAGATGCAGACCCCTCAATGTATTTAGTTATGCCAACTGGGCTCGATCCTTCAATGGCTCCAGAAGGCAAGCACACCCTTTGGATTGAGTTTTTTGCCCCTTATCAAATAGCTGGAAAAGAAGGCATGGGGTTGAGGGGAACGGGTTGGACGGATGAACTGAAGCACCAAGTAGCAGATCGCGTACTCGACAAACTAGCGCAGTATTCGCCCAATCTCAAACGCTCTATCATCGCCCGCCATGTAGAAAGCCCGGCTGAATTGGGAGAAAGGTTAGGCTCTTACAAGGGAAACTATTACCATCTCGACATGACCTTTGACCAAATGCTCTGTTTCCGTCCGTTGCCAGAATTGGCTAATTATAAAACTCCGATTGAGAATCTATTTCTCACTGGAGCAGGGACTCACCCAGGAGGTTCTATTTCTGGAATGCCTGGACGCAATTGCGCTCATGTCTTTTTGCACGAGCAGCAGCCGCTCAAAGAGACAATAAAAGACGCACGAAATGCTCTTAAAGCCACAGTTCAGTCTGTGTTTGGCAGCAATTAGATTAAAAACTAGGCTATCAACGCAAAGCAGGATACTTGCGCTGTAAGCTAGACAAGACTAAAGCATAGCTCTGCCCGTTTGTAGTTGCACATCCTTGCGACATTTCTCGTAAATAGTAGATAAAGAATGGGGAAAGATGAATTCTTTTCCCATTCTTTATTTAAGGGCGAGTACCGCTTAAACCTAATCCAAAATTCTGTTAGCTCATGTTGCAAACTCTAATTTCCACTACTATAGGCACTTTCTTGGCTCTGTTCCCCATCGCTAATCCTATAGGTGCAGTACCAATTTTCTATAGTCTGACAGCGGGGGAAACTGCAAAAAGCCGTCGCCGTCAGGCACGAGAGACTGCTCTGAACGTCTTCTGGGTACTCGCGATTTTTCTAGTTGCGGGAAGACTGATCCTAGAATTCTTTGGGATCTCGCTGGGGGTGTTGCGGATTGCAGGTGGTTTGCTCGTTGCTCATACAGCTTGGGAGATGGTTACGGCTCAGCAACGACTAACTACGCGGGAGCAGGGCGAGGCAGTGGACAAAGAGGATATTTCCTTCACACCAATGGCTGTACCTCTGATAAGTGGACCTGGAGCTATTGGGGTAGTAATTGGTTTAGTCGATAAAGCAAGTCACTGGCTGGATTATCTAGAAAGACTCGTAGGAATAGCTCTGTTAGGGGTAATTCTCTACCTGTGTCTTGCCTTAGGAGAGCCGCTCATCAAGGCTTTGGGTCACAATGGCATGGGAGCGCTGAACCGAGTCATGGGCTTCTTCATCTTGGCGATCGCCGTGCAATTAATTGCCATAGGGGTATTCAACCTGATACAGGAATAAGCTCCCAAACTGCTGCATTCTTAGAAAGATGGGACAGGTAAGATCCCTGTCCCATCAGAATGAAATTTCGCGCTAAACGGGCAAGCCAGAGTCAACGGTACACCGCCGTGTAACGGGGTCACCGTTCTCCCGGAGGTTGCCTCCGGCAGCTGCGGTGACTTCGTGAAAGCAGCGTTGACTGCTGCGGTTGCAGCAGCACTTCCGCGGTTAGAAATTCATCTCAGCTGCTTGCACCTTCTCAACTTGCTTTTTCTTGAGAACCAGCAACACTTGACACAACATGATCGCGGCAAGGAATGCCATCAGCCACCTAATGCGCGTAGCACTTTGCAATACAATTTCGCCATCATGCTGACCAAATCCACCCACGTTGGGATTATTTGTCAAGTCATCGCCTGCCTTAACAGTTTGCCCTTGAGCGACAACAAGTTCTGGGCCCAATGGAACCGTATCAACAACTGTTTCACCAGCGTCGTTTTGGATTGTCACCTGGTATTTGGAATTACCGTCCTCATCCTGTGTTTGGGCAATGTTGGTAACTGTACCAGATGCAGAAGCTTTGTAGACAGTGTTGTTGCTCGCTTCGCCAGTAGGATAAACCTGACCGCGTCCCCGGTTTCCACCCACATGAACGGCATATTTACCATAGTGGATGTTTTTATCTGTTTTGGGATCGGGCGAGAGGACTGGGAAGACAATCTCCTGATACTGTTCGCCCGGTAACGGACCAACAATAACAACATTTTCTTGGTCTTCGCGGTAGGGTTGGAAATAAAGGTCTCCAACCTTTTCTTTCATCTCCTCTGGAATGCGCTCAGGAGGAGCAATTTTGAAGCCTTCTGGCAGCATTAACACAGCACCTACATTTAGACCCCCCTTGGAACCATCACTGAGGACTTGCTGTGCTTTGGTGTCGTAGGGAATTTTCACCACAGCCTCAAACACAGTGTCAGGTAAAACTGATTGAGGAATTTCTACTTCTGTAGGTTTGGCGGCTAAGTGACAAGTGGCGCAAACAATCAGTCCAGTCGCTTGGCGGGGTGTCTCTGGATAATTTTGCTGAGCCCAAAATGGGTAGGCGGCAGCGGCTTGGGGAAGGGCTAGATCGCTAGCAAGGAAAAATACCACAGTTGCGATCGCTAAGACCGCCGTCTTGACAATTAACAAAGCTGTTTTCATTTGTAAACAAACGATTCCGTGATGAAGGTCAAATTATGTCCACCAAGGTGCTTCACCTGTGCGGAAATCAGTTTCAGTCCAGGGTGTAAAGGTAACTTTATCGTCGGCGATTTTTGCATGCACCAGTGCTAGAGAGAGGGGAGCGGGACCACGCACAACCTTACCAGTGGTGTCATACTGGGAGCCATGACAAGGACACTTAAACTTGTTCTCAGCGGCATTCCAGGGAACGACACAGCCTAAATGAGTGCAGACAGCATTAATTCCGTAATCCCTGATCGCCTCTTTATTCTCCACCACAATATAGGTAGGGTCGCCCTTGAGTCCCTGAGCTAAACCTCGATCACCTTCAACTGGATGGCTGGTCAAAAACTTACTCACGCTGATGTCATTACCCAGTTCGTCTTTTGCCGTTACTCCACCACCAGCACCACCGCTCTCAGGCGGAATAAAGAACTTGACTACCGGATACAATGCTCCTAAGGCTGTTCCCGTAATAGTCCCAAAAGTGAGAAGATTCATAAACTGACGACGCCCCATATTAGGTGCGTCCATAGATTCAGAGAGTTGCGCCATAGTTTACGCTCTTTCTTGTGTATCTTTGTTAACTATCCTGAGCTGATTCTCAGAACCTGACAAATCCTGGCTGCATTCAATCCGTCCCCAAGCGGCAACGATACTAGAATTCTTTTAGGCAGGATTCCACTCTCCTTAACCGGAGCATTACATTTCTTTATACTGTTATCATACCTGAGTTGGGGAACTGTGCTTTGTGACGAAATGTAAATATTAATCGGCATTAAGCCATGACAGGACAAGACTTACGCCAATTGTTGCTTGCTAAGTGGGGACGCTCATATGATGTCCAGATGCGGCGGACTCAGGGTAAAGTTTTTGTACAGGTCATGTGGAAATACCTGGAGCAAGCCTCATTTCCCCTCACTGAGGCAGAGTACGAAGCCCATTTAGATACTGTTGCCAATTACCTGCATGCCTTTGGGAAAGCAGACCAGGTGCAAGCCTTTATAGAACAGACACGAGAGCGCCCTCGACTTGGTAAAGCTGTCAGCATCCCTATAGATTTAGGTGAGCGGGCAGCAGAATGGCTGCTTTAACAAACCCACACTTTACTCGAACAGGCCCTGTTGAGGATAGACTCAGCATGAGCCACCTCGTGAGTCATAACATCTACCATCACTAAATACTCACCTGGCAAGTAGCGAGAGCCATCGCGCTTAGCACGACCAGAGAAAATTGTTGCACCAGCGAAAGTGGAAAGCAATCCGCCACTCGTTACGCCAATCCCACCACCAGCTAGGGTAGTGGCTAGAGCTGTTCCAGAAGTCTTAATTGCTAGCAAAACACCTATTCCAGGCACTGGCAACATACCAAGCCCCACTAAGCAACCAACTACAGCGCCTAGCATCCCACCAGCGATCGCCCCCGTTGCCTCTTTTTGAACTTCAGCTTCAGTCCATTCGCTCGGATCAATTCCGTCAGTCTGAGCCTCACAATCTGCATACTTGGCAATGATAGAAATCTGAGCCTCTGAAAACCCAGCGCGATTTAGTTGGATAAACGCATATTCCGCATCAAGCCGATTAGAAAATCTGCCAACCGCGCGTCTCTTGTGACCCAAAACCATTTCCTCCTACTGTAGTTTTCAATAACTTATTTTGCATATCTGTCAAGAATGAGATGGCCATAATATCCAGCTGTGATGAAAATTGACAGCTCGAGCGAGACCTCAACTCGGTTAAAAGCAACAAGTGTAAAATTGCCCTCATACCCTATCCCTAACACTACTGGTGTTATCGTGGCACACTCATCCATCCAAAGTGAGGCTAGTGGGACGGAAGTTGTGTTGGAGAGCCGCTTTGCTAGCTTAGCTCTGAATTAGCGACAGCCTAAACTGTCTTGGGTTGAAACGCCAGTAAACGAATTGACACCACTTGCCCGTTTACAGAGTTCCGCTACTTGATAGCGATCAATCAAGGCGTCACTGAAATCAGCGCCAGTGATGTTAGCTCCATAGAAGCGGGAGCTAGTTAGGGTTGCTTCTTGAAAAATGGCATTAGTTAGATCTGCTTCGTCTAATGTTGCTCTGTCTACCAATGCACCTGAGAGATTTGCGCCTGCTAAATTTGCTCTTAGAAGCACTCCTTTAGTCAAAATAGCATTGGTTAAGTTCGCGCCTTGAAAGTTGGCTCCGCGCATCTCTGCCGCCACGAACACCCCTCCAACTAAATCAGCATGGGAAAAATCACGATTTTCCAGATGAGTGTTGCTGTAGTTAATGGTGTTTGTCTGAGCCAAAGCTGGCGTTGCGTCTAGCATTACCCATAAACAAGCAAGGCTTAAAACTAGAATTAAACTGAGCAATCGCAGCAAAATTGCTCGAATGAGCGTTGATTTTGGCAGTAGCATCATTAAAGCTAGAAAACTAGACATAAGTTCCTCCAGTCAGGGGGAATTTCTGCTAGACTCAACACTACTATTTTGCACCTGACTGCACGGATGATGTCAAGAGTCCCTAGGGTGACAAAAAGCTTGGCTATATTGATTATTATCAGATTTCTTTTTCCGATGGTCTGGCTACTACGCTAAATCAATATAATGCCCAGCAAGAGCTAGGTATGACAAAAACGTAGCACCAAAAGCTACGGGACAAGGGGTTTGAACAATTGTCGCTTCGGTGCACAAAATTCTAAGATCGAGAGGAGAAAGACTTCCGGGCTTGGGGCATGAAACGCATTGTTTTGATTGCTGGGTTTGAATCTTTTAATGCCGACCTATACCGCCAGGCAGCTCAACTGACAGTAGAACGCTGCCCTGAGTTAGAAATTCGGGTGTTTAGCGATCGCGACCTCACAAAGAGTCCAAGTGAGGTGGAAGTAGCGCTGCAAAACGCCCAGGTCTTTTTCGGCAGTTTACTCTTTGACTACGACCAAGTTTTGTGGCTGCGCGAGCACCTGCAACACATCCCGATTCGCCTCGTGTTTGAGTCAGCCCTGGAACTGATGAGCCTAAACCAGCTCGGTGCCTTTGCCATTGGCGATCAGCCCAAAGGCATGCCCAAGCCAATTAAATTTATTCTCGACAAATTCAGCCAAGGGCGAGAAGAAGACCGACTAGTTGGATATTTGAGCTTTTTGAAGACTGGACCGAAATTACTGAAATTCGTGCCCGTACAGAAGGTACAAGACCTACGCAACTGGCTCATTGTTTACAGTTACTGGAATGCTGGCGGGTCAGATAATGTTGCTGCCCTATTCTGGATATTGGCAGAACAGTATTTGGGGCTAAAGGTGGGCGAGATTCCCTCACCAGTGGAAACCCCAAATATGGGTTTAGTACATCCCGACTATCAAGGATTTTTTGATTCACCCTGGCAGTACTTAGAGTGGTACCGAAGTAAAAAGGCGAAGCCGACTGCGGGAGTGGAGGTGCCCTCGCTTGAGATGTCGGGGACAAGGGACCAGGAGAGATGGGTAGTGGGCATTTTGCTTTATCGCAAGCATGTTATTACCCGCCAGACATACATTTACCAACTGATTCACTACTTTGAGCAGGCGGGGCTGGTTCCCTTACCGATTTTTATCAATGGAGTTGAAGGTCATGTAGCGGTGCGGGATTGGATGACGACAGCTTACGAAGCTCTCCAGAGGCAGCAAGGCGTAGTTGAGATTCCCTCCCTATCTAGTGAGGCCAGCCAAGTAGATGCAATTGTCTCCACCATTGGCTTCCCTTTAGTAGGAGGTCCTGCTGGGTCGATGGCAGCAGGGCGGCAGGTGGAGGTTGCTCAGCGCATACTTAGCGCCAAGAATGTACCTTACATTGTTTCAGCACCACTACTCATTCAGGATATTCATTCTTGGACTCGTCAGGGGATTGGAGGATTGCAAAGTGTGGTGTTGTACGCGCTGCCCGAACTGGATGGAGCAATTGACCCTGTACCTCTCGGCGGTTTAGTGGGAGAACAGATCTATCTGATACCAGAAAGGGTACAGCGTCTGATTGGACGGCTGAAAAGCTGGATTGCTTTGCGGCAGAAGTCACCTCAGGAGCGACGTGTAGCGATTATCCTTTACGGTTTTCCTCCTGGTTATGGGGCTACGGGAACAGCAGCCTTGCTGAATGTGCCGCGATCACTTCTCAAGTTGCTACAGGCACTCAAAGCTCAAGGATATACCGTCGGTGAATTACCAGAAGATGGGGAAGCATTGATTCGCCATGTCAAAGAGGCAGATGAGGGTGGAGCTACCACCATCAACGCTCGAACCCTAGAAAGATGGCTTGGTTATTTAAACACATCTCGGATCGAAAAACAGTGGAAATCTCTCACCAGCAGTGGCATTAAAACTTATGGAGATGAATTCTCCCTTGGTGGCGTTCAGTTGGGCAATGTATGGATTGGGTTACAGCCGTCTCTAGGGATACCAGGCGATCCGATGCGACTCATGTTTGAGCGCGACTTAACACCCCATCCCCAGTACGCTGCTTTTTATCAATGGCTGCAACACGGGTTTCAAGCTGATGTGGTAGTTCACTTCGGGATGCATGGCACAGTTGAGTGGCTGCCCGGCTCTCCTTTAGGAAATACGGGCTATTCCTGGTCTGACATTCTTCTGGGAAATCTGCCCAATCTCTATGTATATGCGGCTAACAATCCCTCCGAGTCGATGCTAGCAAAGCGGCGAGGCTACGGTGTTCTCATATCTCACAACGTGCCGCCCTACGGTCGGGCTGGATTGTATAAAGAGCTGGTAGGACTGCGCGACTTAATTTCTGAGTATCGGGAAGACCCAGACCAGAACTATCAGCTCAAAGCAGCCATCTGTAAACAGATCGTAGATACTGGAGTGAATGTAGATCGTCCGTTTGAGGATGCCCAGCGATTGGGGATTGCCTTCTCTCCTGAGAATGCTCAGATGTTTAGTTCTCAAGCGTTTAATCGGTATCTGGCGCAGGTGTATGAATATCTCCAAGTGCTGGAAAATCGTTTATTCTCCGCTGGATTGCATACACTAGGCGAGCCACCTAGTTCAGAAGAGTTAGCGAGTTATCTTCGAGCTTACTTTGGAGAAGAATTACCAGAGGAGGCAATTAGCGAAGCTGTTGACAGTCAGCTATCAGCAGCCGACACAAAGATTGAATCCAAAATCCGCTCATCCAATCGCTCTGGACTGAGTGCAAACGCCAAGACCAAAATCGAAGAAGCACACCAAATCTGTGAATTGCTAATGCAAACCGGGGATGAGTTGACTAATCTGCTGCGTGGTATCAATGGTGAGTATATTCTCCCTGCTCCAGGTGGCGATTTGTTACGTGATGGTCCGGGTGTGCTACCTACAGGTCGGAACATTCACGCCTTAGACCCCTATCGGATGCCTTCTCCAGGTGCTTACGAGCGAGGAAGAGCAATCGCTGTTTCCATCCTGGCTCAACATCTGAAAGCACACGAGCAATATCCTGAAACTGTTGCCGTCATGCTGTGGGGATTAGATGCCATCAAAACTCGTGGCGAATCCCTTGGTATTCTCCTAGAACTAGTGGGGGCAGAACCTGTGAAGGAGGGTACTGGTCGAATCGTCCGCTATGAACTGAAACGGTTATCTGAGTTGAATCATCCCCGGATCGATGTGCTAGGAAATCTCTCTGGCATCTTTCGGGATAGCTTTGTCAACATCATTGAACTGCTCGATGATTTGTTTCAACGCGCCGCGGCAGCTGATGAACCTCAAGAGCAGAATTTTATTCGCAAACACGCTTTAGCCCTGAAAGCACAGGGAGTGGAAAACCCAGCCGCTCGATTGTTTTCCAACCCGGCTGGTGATTTTGGTTCATTAGTCAACGATCAAGTTGTGGCATCCAACTGGGAGTCAGGAGATGAATTGGGGCAGACATGGCGCGAACGTAATGTTTTCAGCTATGGCAGACAGGATAAGGGTCAAGCACGTCCACAAGTTCTGACTCAGCTATTGCAGACGAGTGATCGCATCGTCCAGGAAATTGACTCTGTAGAATATGGGCTTACTGATATCCAAGAATACTACGCCAATACAGGCGGATTAAAGCGAGCTGCTGAAAAGCAACGCGGCAGAAAGGTAAATGCCAGCTTTGTGGAGAGTTTCTCGAAAGACGCAACGCCTCATAATCTAGAAGACTTGCTACGAATGGAGTATCGGAATAAATTACTCAATCCTAAGTGGGCAGAGTCAATGGTGAATCAAGGTTCTGGGGGAGCTTTTGAGATCTCCCAACGACTCACGGCACTGATTGGCTGGGGCGGTACTGTAGACTTTACTGACTCCTGGGTTTATGACCAGGCAGCTGCTACTTATGCCTTCGATGCAGTAATGGCGCAAAAATTAAGAGCCGCGAATCCAGAGGCATTTCGCAATATTGTGGGCAGAATGTTAGAGGCAAATGGGCGCGGATTCTGGCAACCGGATACTGGGAAGTTGGATAAGTTGCGGGAATTATATGAGTTATCTGAGGCGGAGATTGAAGGTGTGATTAAGTAAACTACTCAGCGCCAAGCTACGCTATGGCGTGGGCTTTCAATAGCCCTGAGTCATCTCTATCTAGAAGACAGGAAAGACCCGAACCTTTAGGCTGATTTACCGCAGCCCCAAGCTTAGAAATCACAATACTCGCATTATGGTCAGCATCACACTTCCAACCACACTCACACTTAAAAGACTTGCCATTTCTGTTGCCAATTCGGAGGCAAGAAGCGCAAGACTTGGAAGTATAAGCGGGAGGAACGGTTATCAGTTTAACTCCAAACTTCAAGCACTTATAAGTCAAAAACACGCGCAATTTATAGAAAGACCAACTATTAGTCCTACGCCGTTCTTCTTTGCTGCGTGGTTCTTGATTCAAGTCTTCTCTGATCCCGGTCAAATCCTCTATTGCCACTATCTTTCTGGTGTTAGCAGCAGACTTGACAATGTGATAACTAATCGTATGATTGAGCCAAGTTTGAAATCTTCTCTCCCTGCCAGACAGCTGTTTCAGAAGGCTCCTACACCTGCGACGAGAGCTTCGCGTACCTTTACTAGCTTTTTGTTGGATAGTTTTTCTCAAGTTCGCATAATGGTCTCTCAGGTGGTTGATAGCATCAGCATCCCAATTTTCTCCCTCACTAGTATAGGCAATAGATCTTCTACCCAAATCAACACCCAAACACTCATCGGAATTTACAATTTCTGGCGGTTTGGGCTTAACTTGAATCTGAATGTAGTACTCTCCCGATTGTCGCTTAACCAGCGTAGCAGAAGTTGGTGTTTCTCCACTTAACAGATGTCGTTGATAGTTGCCAATCAACAAAGGGAAAGCGTATCTACCATTTTTCAATGTCAGTTTGACTGTCCAGTCATGTTCGATAAAGCTAAATATGCGGGCATCGTATCCGGCGCTAGTTGGCTTAAATTTTTTGACTGGACTATTTTTAAGCTTCGCTGTTTTACGATTATTAGAAACTCTAGCAATCGCCTGACAGACCAAGTTAGCTGGCAACTCAAAAGTTTGTTTACAAGAGTGGTAAGTTTCTTTATGTATAGCCAATCTGCCTGTAACTTTTGCGTCAACTGTAGAGTTGATCCAGTTACAGCAATCAGCAAAGCCTTGAAGTGTGGCATCAATTTCTTGTGCCAACACTTCATCAACCCCAAGCTTGCAACTAACCGTAAGCACTTGTTCTATCATGCTCACAGTGTATTTCATATATGCAACTTAAGTCAATCGGTTAGCCGCAAAGACCTTGTCCTCCCTTTCCTCCCGTCGCCAAACCCTTCGGGTTATGGCGCGGGTCTCCAGGGAGGTTGAAAGATGAAATTTATCCATGGACTTCCAACGGCACTGATTGCTGTATTGATTCTGAGCAAGCCACAAGGTACTTTGGCGCTACTGCCTTCAGAGATGACCCAGATTGTCAGACAAATCGCGGTACTTCATGAGAACGGTGAGGCAATCAGGGTTTATAGCAAAATAGACAAAACCTCCGCAGCCAATGACCTCTTGCGACAGGGTGGGGATAAGTACAAAAAAGGGGACTATCAAGGCGCGATCGCTGATTACACCAAAGCGCTGCAACTCAATCCCAAATCTGCTGAAGCCTACAACTACCGGGGAAATGCCCGTTTAAACCTGAGAGATAAGCAGGGCGCGATTGCTGATTATGACCAAGCTATCAAGCTCAATCCCAACTATGCTGATGCTTTTAACGATCGGGGAGATGGTCGCTCTGCCCTAGGAGACAATCAAGGCGCGATCACTGATTATGACCAAGCCATCCAAATCGATCCGAACTACGCTAAAGCTTACGCTAACCGAGGCAGTGTCCGCTCTACTCTAGGAGATAAGCAGGGAGCATTGGCTGATTTGCAGCAAGCGGCAACCCTAGCTCAGCAACAAGGTAATACAGAGTTATATCAAAATCTGCAGGATACCATTAGAGGAATACGGTAGATTTATCATTGTTAGAGGATTTGTTGGCTCATTTGGAGCCGGAATTTGAAACCCTGTTTAAGATAGCGATCGAGATGAGTGCAGGCTAGAGGTATGGAATAGCAGGCAATCAAGATAAAGCTGTTCTCATAAACGACTTGCCTCCCATGAGCCTCAAAACCTTGTCTGGAAGCAAGATCAGTTGTTTGGGATTCGCAAACCAATACCTCAAAGAAGTGGATTGTATTCAGGCTGCCTTTGCAGCAGGGATTAACTACTTCTTCTCCTAGAACTTGTCTTCTGACCAACTATCCGGTGGACTCAAACCCCTGCTAACAAACCAACGAGATGCAATATTTATCGCAACGGGCAGTGAATCTCGTCATCCCGATACGCTACAGCACTATCTTGATCAGGTGCGCTCTTCGCTCGATATAGACGGAATTGATGCCTTCTTTGCTGAATATCTCTCCCCTCAAGAGAATCCCGATGAGGTTGAAACGATGCTATTTCAGTTGCAGCAGTGGAAAACGGAGGGATGGATGCGATACGTCGGAGCCAGTACGCACAACCGAGAAATTGCTCTTCAGTTAATTGAGCAGGGCGGGTGGGATGTGCTGATGCTACGCTACAACATGGCGCATCGAAAAGCAGAAGAAGACGTGCTTCCAGTAGCCCAAGCCAAAGGGATACCAGTGGTTGCCTTCACTTGCACTCGTTGGGGTAGCCTGCTCAAGGGACATCCACAGTGGCATGAACCTGCTCCAACCGCCGCAGAGTGTTACCGCTATGCATTACATCATCCTGCGGTTCAAGTGGCTCTGACGGCTCCAGCGACTTTGCGCCAGTTGCAGGATAACTTGTTTGCATTGAATGCTCCGCCCCTGGAGATTGCAGAAGTTGAGCATTGGCAGACCTACGGAGATTTAGTTTAAGGCAGCGGGCAGGATAACTTTGAGACCCAATGGCTTTAAGGAAGATCGTCAACTCGCTACTGGTGTTTCCTCCACTGGATGCCCCATAGAATAATCAATTTTTTGATTAAAATCCTTCAAGAATACGAATGTGTCGGAGCTGAACGGTCAATCTTCGAATATATCGTTGAAGTGGATTTTTCAAGGGAGGCTGAAGAGAAAGACCCGTTTGATTAGCAATCTCTTGGGCAATCTGCTCAATCGAACGATTTTCAGTATCCAAGTGCCACGCAAACTCTTGTTTGTGTAGAGCATCAAGGCAATATTCAATCTTCTGAACTCCCCAGGAATTTGGACCATCAAATCGTTTGTTCAGACGCTTAAGAATAGTTTTTCGAGAGGCTAAAAGTGTAAAGTGGTAAACATTGAAGCCACGCGAACGTAATGCTCCCACGATTTCATCTAAATATGTTGGGCTACAGATAGTCATTGGAACTATGACTGGTCCTTCAAATCTTTGTAGGACATATTGCAGTATCTGGTATGTGAATTCGCGCCAAAGTGGAATGTCTTGAAAATCTCTCCACAAGGGGCGGGGTATTGTCTTGAATTAGGCATCGTGTCATCGACGAAAGCCAAACTTTTAAACATCTAGGGCGAGCTTGGCTCGAAATTGGCAAATGCACTCCGTAGTGCTTCGATTGGCAGCGTGATGACAGGAGGATGAAGTTTTTCTAGCTTGTCGAGTAGTCCACGCACATCTGGAGCCAGCACCATTTTTCCTCCACGAGTTGAACGAAGTTGTCCTAATTAAACCTCTGTGCAACGGCACTCCGCAATTGCTTAGCTTGACCGTATTTAGCTAGAGTGTTGAGAACGTGAATAAACTCGACCACGTTCAGAGTATTTCTAGTGAATGCTGCGTTAGAGTAACGATGATGCAATTGCTATCCTTGAATTGCTCGACGTTTAGGCTTGTGAGAGTGTAGATAGGGCTTTGGCTAAAATATTCAAATTTAATCGAGGATTCAGCAGGCGATCGCGCCGCAAGCACAAGCACCATCATGTCAGCCAACCTCTCCAGCGACTGCTGAACTATGGGCACAAATACCAACAGCAAATCTGGTTGGCGACTGGCTGCTCAGTTTTGAATAAGATTTTTGATCTGGCACCGCCAGCCCTGATTGGCATTGCAGTTGATGTGGTGGTGAAGCAACAGGATTCTGTAATCGCTCACTGGGGTGTGAAAAATATTTATGAGCAATTCTTAATCTTGTCTTTCCTGACAATCATCGTCTGGATTCTAGAATCAGTGTTTGAGTACGCCTACGCTCGGTTATGGCGTAATCTGGCTCAGACAATGCAGCACGATCTACGTCTGGACGCCTATGGACATTTGCAAGAATTAGAGCTTGCCTACTTTGAAGAGCGCAGTACAGGCGGGTTGATGTCCATCCTGAGCGATGATATCAATCAACTGGAGCGGTTCTTGGATGTGGGAGCCAATGATTTGATCCAAGTTTCCACAACGGTAGTGATCATTGGCGGTGCTTTCTTTATCCTGGCTCCTAGTGTGGCATGGATGGCAATGTTACCAATGCCGTTTATCCTCTGGGGATCAGTCGCTTTTCAGCGTCTCTTGGCACCACGTTACGCTGAAGTGCGAGAAAAGGTGGGATTCCTCAACTCCCGCTTAGCAAATAACCTGGCTGGCATCACAACGATTAAAAGCTTCGTCGCTGAAGATTATGAACTGGCACGGCTGGCAGCGGAAAGTGAGGCTTATCGACAAAGCAACCGCCGGGCGATCA
>JAFAVL010000811.1 GCA_019242465.1 Chroococcidiopsidaceae cyanobacterium CP_BM_RX_35
TCGGCATCCCTCCCAGTGTCGGCGGTTGTCTCGCGCCATCTTGAATACAACGATGATCCTGCAAGCAATTGTGGGTGACGAGCGCGACCTCCAATCTGTGCTCAACCAGAAGAAGGTTCCTGCCACCGGGCGGAACGAACTGCGCTACAAGCTCATGGAGTTCGTCAAGCTCAAAGAAGTGACGAGGGCAGATTTTCCAGAGGAAGACGAAAGCGATCGGGTTGCTCCCAGCCTGCCCCACCCTACAGTTCCTAAACCGGATGATGCTGAAATTGGCAGCGATTGGACAGAGCTAATAAACAATCTGCCCATGTAGCATTTAAAGGTGCTGAATACTACAAAGATCTAGGTTCTGTGACCATGTTTGGCAGAAGACAGACACCCTCTTAAAGGTTGTTGTAGGGTGTTGGCAGAAGTTCACTCATCTCTGTTTTCAGCGCTGATTCGGGACACCATCCCCGACCTACAGTCGGGGTTTTTCTTGTGAGAAATCGCTTCAGTAAAGACAAGAGTAGATGACATGATCATCTTCCTTTATAAAGAAGAATTACAAATGTTACTAAAATGGAATCTCGTCAGTCTCAAAAGTCTCATCATCGTAAATACTGAGCGCCTGTCGGATTTGAGAAACGATTTTTTTTGATAAGTTGCTCTTACTTCTAGAACGCATGATTTGTTTCCAATCTCTAAGAGTCAGAGTCAGTTCTATAGTTTGTTCTTGTAAGTCCTCAGAAATTTGAAAGTCAGGACAAGGTAGAATTGCATCGTGTTGAGTCAGGGCTTCATAGGGGAGCTGACTTACCAATAAGCCGAACATCTCCAAATATTTAGGGTTAACAGCACACGCAACTGAATGGTTAGTGTTGGAATAGTATTTACAATCCTTGCAGTTTGAAAGCATTGATTCTATCCAGCAGCAGCATTTAATCTTTGCGCTAAGAGTGTATAGCGTTGCTGATCCTTGATCTGTCTAACCGCTAGACCGAGCGCCTTCTTAGGACCGACCAGGATAGCCAACTTTTTAGCCCTGGTGAGCCCTGTATAAAGTAGATTACGCGACAACATCATGTAGTGCTGCATAAAGATGGGTAGAATTACTACAGGATATTCAGATCCCTGGCTCTTATGAATAGTTACTGCCCAAGCTAGAGTAATTTCATCCAAGTCGGCATAGTCGTAGCACACCTGCCGCTCGGCAAACTGCACAGCAACTTCTTGCTCCTCTAGGTCAATCGCTGTGATGACTCCCATATCGCCATTGAACACTTCGCGGTTGTAGTCATTTTTCCTTTGAAAAATGCGATCACCCAGGCGCAGAGTTACCCCTACCCTGACAATCTCAGCCTTGCTGGGACCAGGAGGGTTGATGAGTTGCTGTAGTACTGTGTTGAGGTTGCGAGTTCCTACTTCACCTCTGGTCATAGGACAAAGCAGTTGCATATCTCGCGCTGGGTCGAAGCCCCACTTGGGTAGTAGCTCGACAATCAATTCTCTAATCGCTTGCAGTCCGTGTTGTGGCTCTGGAGCGCCCCACCACAGGCAGTCTGTCTGTGCCACTGGAGAAACCGACTCTAGGACTGGGTACTCTCCCTGGTTAATCCTATGAGCATTGCTGACGATCGCGCTGGTCTGAGCTTGGCGGAACACTTGTGTCAAGCGCACCACTGGTACTCGCCCTGAATCGATCAGGTCGCGTAGGACATTACCTGGTCCTACGCTTGGCAACTGATCGATATCACCCACCAACAGTAGTTGGGCATCGAGCGCCACGGCTTTCAGCAACGAATACCCCAAAAACAGATCCAGCATCGAGACCTCATCCACAACGATCGATTGTGCTGGAATGGGATTCTCACTGTTCCGTTGAAATTGCATTGACTTGGGGTCGAATTCTAATAGCCGATGGAGAGTTTTAGCTTCCCGACCTGTGACTTCAGCCAGACGTTGCGCTGCTCTACCCGTGGGTGAGGCCAAAGCAATTGACCTCCCCATCGCCTTCCAAAGAGCGACAATAGTGCGTTGACAGAAGGTTTTTCCTGTCCCCGGTCCTCCGGTAAGTATTAATACTCTCTCACTTGCCGCCATCTCTACCGCCTGCCGCTGTTGTGATGAGAGTTGTATTCCTGTAGCAGCACAATAGCGGTCAATCCAACTGCTAACTCGTGCTTTGTCTACTGTGACAGGACGGCTTAGCAAAGCGAGCAGCCGGGAGGATAAATTTTGTTCGGACAAAAAGAAAGATGGCTGGTAGCAGATGAATTCGTGCTCCTGATGACCTTGCAAAACGATTTGGTTCTCTATGCCCATCTTCCCTACCGTATCTGCCACTACCTGTGCTGAGGGCTGGTGGTCAGGTAGCGCTAAGCGTTGCACTACTTTCTCAACTAGTTCCGCCTTGGGCAGAAAGCAGTGCCCATCTTCACCGGCTTCTCCAAGGACGTGAATAATTCCTGCTTGATAGCGAAACTCACTACCTGGACTGACACCGAGGTTTCTAGCTATCGTGTCAGCTGTGACGAAACCAATCCCATAGACATCGAATGCAAGCTGGTAAGGATTTTTCTCGACGACAGCGATCGCATCGTCTTTGTATTGCTTGTAGATTTTCACCGCATAGGTGGTCGAGACACCGTGACTCTGGAGAAAAAACATAACCTCTTTGATAATCCGCTGGCTCTCCCATGCCTTACGGATCATGCTGACTCGCTTCTTGGCAATACCAGGGACTTCAATCAGGCGCTCGCTCTGGTACTCAATAATATCCAATGTCTCTAACCCGAAGTGTGCCACGATGCGTTTGGCGGTGACTGGACCAACTCCTTTAATGAGACCGCTACCAAGGTACTTTTCAATGCCAGTGATTGTGGCAGGCTTGGTCTCTTTGTACTGGGTAACGGTGAACTGGGGACCAAACTTAGGATGGTCTTTCCAAAAACCAGTTAACTGCAACGTCTGCCCTGGTTGGATATTGGGAAAACTGCCGACGATTGTAACGAGGTCGCTGTCACCGGAAACTTTCAACCGAGCCACACTGTAGCCCGATTCTGGAGAGTGATAAGTGAGCCGCTCCACTACACCCTGTATTGTTTCATACCGCTGCTGGTTGGCGGTCGCTGCCATAATTCTTCTCTAGTTTGGTTAGCATATCCAAGTGCTCAAATATTGCTTTAATCTGAAATTGAGTTCTCTGTTCAAAATGTTACCAATACAGACACTCTCTAGATTTATTAGTACATTTGTTCTACAATAAACAATTGGTTGTATTCTAGCTATAGCTTGCATTAAATTTCTACTACTTTTCCAAGCAGCAAGGACAAAATTTATGGCGACTTATACATTGACAGAAGCTCCCGAACTTATAGTTTCTGTCCGAGGTAAAGATTCAATTAACACCCGAAATAAAGCCTTAGAAAAAATCAATGAAATGGCGGTTTCAGGAGAGTTGAATACTGAACTACCCGATAGTTTAAACACTGAGCAGCTCATTTTAACAGAAGCAACAGTCAAAACGACTGATACCGATGGAGATGAAGAACAAGAGCCACTGGAAATGGCAGTATGTGAACTACAAAAGTGCTTGCTAATAAAGCTTAGAACTCAACGACTTAAACAAAGTGCTACTCAGGCACGTCAAAATATTGCAACTGTTTTGACTGAGGAGTCAACGGAGCAAGACCTAGACCAAATGGAAGAAATGCTTAAAGGAAACTTCAAAACTCTGAAGGATTATGTTAATGCTCTAAGAGAATTCCGCCAAGCTAGACCAGGAGCTGAGGAAGCACTCGCTATCCTTGATGAAGCGCTTCAGGTTAATCTGTCTATTTCAGCAATCTCCAATCCGAAAACTAATTTATCAACGGAGTTTGAGATTTCGCCACCTCAGCCTGAAGCTTCAGAAGCTAAGAATGACATAAACAACGAAGTTAGCACAGCTATAACTGGGGTAAAGCCGAGATACGTGCAAAACGGGACATGATGTAAAGTTATGTTAAGCAAGTTAGTGATAGAGATGATGCACAGCACTACTGCCTACTGTGTCTCAATCAGCACGGCAACTCTAGTACAATCGAGCCAGAAATCTTTGAACCGCCCTGGTGCTAATTCGGTATAACGTACTGTGTGCTGAATATTCTTATGTCCCAAGTAAGCTTGGATTGCCCTAGTGTCATGTCCTGAAGATGCTAGGTAGAACCCGCAAGCATGACGTAGCATATGGAGATGTATTGGGAATGGTAACCAGCTAATACTCTAGCCCGTTGAATAATTCCTCTAGCTGTTGCAGCCGCCATCACTGCCCCACGCTCTCTCGACAAACAGATAAGGAGAGTCAGGATAATTACGTAGGACTTACGCATTGACAGGAAATGGACTATGTGCATTCAATCCCATCTGTTGTTTAAGGTGTTCCAGAATGAAGTCACGAGCAACCTGAAGAGATAAATTTCTTTGGCGTTCGTACCAATTTTCAATTAACTCTTCCGCTCGCATTAACTCTAATTGAGTAAACGCACGGATAGTACTAAAAAAATGAGTTTTTATTGCCTCAGTTGTTCTGACCCTTACGGGTTCGCCAGTCGCTACAACGGGGGGAACCCCCGCAACGCGCTGGCTCACCATAAACTGTTCAATTCCACATACCTGTTTAATGGCTCTGTGGTAACATTCAATCCCCCAATGAATTGAATGTAATGCCTTAAATTCAACCCTAGTAATTGCAATTAGTGCATCTTCTTCTGCTTCTGGTAAAAATATGATATAGTATCTTGGCTCTCCGTTTTTGAAGACTTTTTGAAATAGTTTCACTTTCCCAAAACTTTTTAGATGCACAATTAAGCCTTCTTCGGGTATTTCTAGATTTTGGACTTGGGTATAATCTCGACGGCTACTATTTTAGAGCGGGACACTTTATACAGAAAGCCTTTGAGCCAGTGCTGATTTTTTAGAGACTCTGGGACGAGGTAGCTCACCCGTCTGCTGCATCACCCAGGTAAACAGATTTGGGAATTGTCTGCCAAAGAGACGTTGGGCAGCAGTGGTGTCATCAGAACGTTTTAAGTCAAAGTTATGAATAACGGTAAGCACTGGGAGATGATTCTGCCAAAATCCTCGCTGTATGTGGTGTCGTTGAGACAGGTAGCCATTACGACCTTCGACAGCAGAGGAGGCGCGATGGAATTGAGCCGTCGCGCGCTTAGCCCAGTCTTGCCAATGTCTAAACTGCTCATGGGTGAGAATAGCGGTGAAGGGATGATGGAGCAGAGTCTGATGAACTCGGCGATGCGCTTGTCGATAGATGCGCCTCAAACAGTGAGATTTGGTCTTACCGAGCTGATGTTGCCAGTAGACTGTTGGCAGCATCTGACCCAATAGCCAGTTAGTTAAAGGCGTGTCCAAGTTTTCCAGTGAGAGGGAATGCTGTACCCACTGCCACCAAGAATTGACCCCAACTGCTAAAGCTGGGATTTGCTGTCGGAATTTGTGCAAAACTGAATCAGCCTTGACCAGTTGATGCCGATTCTGGAGAGTCTCCAACTTGAGCAGCAGTTGCTCTAGCTCTTCTTGAATCTCGGTTGTGGTCTTGAAGCTACCGTCTGACAAGGCGAAGGGATGAACAGTCAGTGTGAGTTGCTGCCGC
>JAFAVL010000097.1 GCA_019242465.1 Chroococcidiopsidaceae cyanobacterium CP_BM_RX_35
TTCTTTGTGTCTTTGTGCCTTTGTGGTTAAAAAGGGGCTGAGCCCCTTTTTAACGTTAAAATTCAATCAGTCTGTCTTTGAGAGTGGCGTTATGGTCCAGTACAACCCACTACAACATCTCCCTTCTGCTGAGGAACTACCTGACTCAGATGACTTACCTGTGGATAACGAACTGCACACGCTAGTTCCCAACTTATTACGCTTCATTCTGGGCTGGCTTTGGGCAGCGCGCTATGACTGGTTTTTCGGCGTGAACATGGGCATTTACCATCTCACATCTGTCAGTCTCAGAGTTCCCGTTGTTCCTGATGCTTTCTTATGCTTAGGTGTCGAGCGCACAAAAGGCAATCAGCTACGAAAAAGTTATGTCCTTTGGGAAGAAAATAATGTGGTGCCGCTGTTGACACTGGAGGTTGTCTCTCAAACTCCAGGCGGCGAGTATGACGAGAAAATGACTATCTATGCACGGATGGGAGTTTTGTACTATGTCATTTATAACCCTGAGTTCTGGCGACGAGATGGACACGAACCGTTTGAAGTGTATCGGTTAGTATCTGGACAGTATCAACGCCAAATAGGGGAACCATTCTTTTTCCCAGAAGTTGGTTTGGGTATTGGTCGCAGTCAAGGATGGCATGGCGGGTTGCAACGAGAGTGGCTTTTTTGGTATGACCAACAGGGAAACCGATTGCTATCACCTGATGAGAGAACCCAGCAAGCAGAGCAGCGGACAGAGCAGGAGCGACGTGAGAGAGAGGATCTGATTGCTAGATTGCTGGCGCGGGGTATCGATCCAGATGCCCTCTAGCTTCTGGGGAGTCGTGTTCCCTCTCTAGCAACAGAGTCACGGGACCATCGTTCTCAATCGAGACTTGCATCATTGCACCAAATTGACCAGTTTCAACCCGCAAGCCACTTTGCCGTAGCATAGCAACAAATTGTTCATATAGGTTCTGAGCTACGGTGGGAGGAGCCGAGCGGTCAAAAGCAGGACGGCGGCCTTTGCGGCAGTCGCCGTAGAGAGTGAACTGACTGACGACCAGAAGTTCACCCCTAATCTCCTGCACTGATTTTTGCCAACGGTCATTCCCACCTTCATCAGGAAACAACCGTAATTCCAAGCACTTGCGAGCTATCCACTCCAGTTCGGCTACGGTATCTGTATCGGCAATACCTACAAGCAAGTTCAACCCTCGCCCGATTTTGCCAACGACTTGACCGTCAACAGTCACTTGAGAGGATTTGACGCGCTGAATCAACACCCGCATAAGAGAAGGGGCTACTTTCCGAATCCTTTACCGCGATTGGCAGAAGGTAGACAGATACAGTTTTGCAGTTGCGATCGCAGTTTCTCGTGGTCTAGATCCTGCCCAATCAACACTAACTGGTTTTTCCGCTCTCCTTTCCACTCCTCATCCTCAATGGTGAAGCGCTTGCCGCATAAGTGGAAAATATGACGTTTAGGGCTTTCATCAAACCACAAAATTCCCTTAGCTCGGAAGACAGTCGCAGGCAACTGATTATCTAAGAAATACTGAAACTTCTTGATCGCCAAGGGCTGGTCAGTCTGGAACGACAATGAAGTGAATCCATCATTCTCTAGGTGGTGAGAATGATGCTCGTGGTTGTGCTCATCGTGAGCGCAATGCCCATGCTCGTGGTCGCAATCGGCGTGGTCGTGGTGGTGATGCTCGTGTCCCGGCTCGGAATGCTTTGTGAAATACCGATCTGACTCAAATAAACCTACACTCAAAACTAATGGGATTGGCACTTGGGAGCGTGTTGTGCGCAGAATTCTCGCTCCTTCCTTAACATCCCGAATTCTGAGTTCCAATGCATCCAACTCAGCCTCATCAACCAGATCCGCCTTGTTAAGTAGGATGACATCACCATAGGCAATCTGGCTATGAGCTGCCTCGGAATTAAACAAATCTAGACTGTAATTTGCCGCATCTACCACTGTAACAATTGAGTCGAGGCGAGTGAGTTCCCGCAACTCAGTACCTAAAAAGGTCAAGGCTACTGGCAGTGGATCGGCAAGCCCAGTCGTCTCTACCACTAGATAATCTACTTGGTCTTGACGTTCTAGAACTTTATAAACTGCCTGGACCAAATCATTATTGATGGTGCAGCAGACACATCCGTTGTTCAGCTCCACCATATCCTCGCCAGTGGTGACGATTAGCTCATTGTCGATACCAATTTCACCAAATTCATTGACTAGAACTGCTGTTTTGAGACCCTCCTGATTGGTCAGGATGTGATTGAGTAGAGTTGTTTTACCACTGCCAAGAAAGCCTGTAATGATCGTGACTGGAAGACCATGTTTTGGGGCATCCATGGATTTTGAGCGTTCGGGGCTGACTGCTGATTCCATAGCTTAGTCAAAAAACGTTACTGTAGCGTGGAGTGTGGGTTAAACACTAGCATAGGGATGCTGGCTAACATCCCCTATTATTGCCTATATATTAATTCCACTGTTGCCTAGTCATGACCCTGACACTTTACAACACTCTCACTCGCAAAAAGGAACCCTTTGAGCCGCAGGAACCAGGTAAGGTGCGGATGTACTACTGCGGCGTCACGGTGTACGACTATTGCCACCTAGGTCATGCGCGGGCTTGTATTGTCTGGGATGTGGTGCGACGGTATCTGCAATGGTGCGGGTATGACGTGTGCTACGTGCAGAACTTCACTGACATTGATGACAAAATTCTCAATCGGGCCTGGCAAGAACACTCCTCAATGGAAGCCGTGGCTG